>PCSS01000382.1:0-750 GCA_002771395.1 Bacteroidetes bacterium CG23_combo_of_CG06-09_8_20_14_all_32_9
TAATTTCTTTAATAGAATATCCTTCAAGAACCAACTTTATCAATTCCCGGCATTTTTCTCCAATTTCATTTAAATGTTTCTGATATAATTTTATTCTTTCGGCTTTATTTATTAATTCTGATATTTCCGATTCTGAATCCTGGAGTAGTTCATCTTCACTTTCATAGGAAACAAAATTAACATTTCTGTGAATTTTTCTAATCATCCTTCGTTTACAAAGGGTTGCCAGAAAAGTAAAAAAAGAATATTCAATTTTTAAAGGCGGATTTGATATTGCTCCTTCATATATTACAATTAATGAATCCTGAAATACGTCTTTAGCATCTGCAGTGGTTCCTTTATACTTGTTTATTATTATATTTTCAATCATGGGATAATAATGCCGGTAAATAAATGTCAAAATTTTAGGATTATTAAACCTGATTCCATCAATAAGTTGTTCATTAGAATATAATATTTTGTCCATAGTAACATAATAAACAAAAAAATTACCCAAAATTAAAAAAAATGATTATGAAAAAAATATTTTCTAACGCAGGATAACTTTTACCTTCTAATTTTTACTATAATGCTATATGTTTCGAATTTATAATAGTTTATCTTTTCTTATATACTTTAAGAGGTAATAAATTGCGTTTTTTTATATGGTCATACGATAGTCATACAATAGTCATACCAACCCGCTAACAAGATGCTGTTTTTAGCCAGCTAACGAGAACCTTAGGTTGACAAAAAGAGCAAATAGGGGAG
>PCSS01000382.1:782-4455 GCA_002771395.1 Bacteroidetes bacterium CG23_combo_of_CG06-09_8_20_14_all_32_9
ACTCCCTGCCCGTTATTGCGAGGAACGAAGCAATCTCTACACCACCCAAAACTTCCACTATATTGTTAGCGGTTTGGTATAACTAATTTTATGCAAATAAATTCCTGTGCGAAAAAAGTTGCAAGCCCCAAATTCCAAGTTCAAAGAAAAGAAAAAAATAATTGATAGTTTATTCAAAACGGGAGCGATACTGCAAAATAGCTCAATTTGCGCCATTGTGAAATATGCTTCGCATTTCACTTGGTAAACATTTTTTAAGTTCCAAATTCAAAATTCCAAGAGGAAATATATCACAGGTCTTGGTTCTTGAAACTTGTGGTTTGGAGTTTTAAGAATCTACAAGTTTACCCCGTGCAAAGTATATTAACAATCCGGTTAAAAAATAAAAAATGTTTTGTATATTTGATTGTACAAAATTTATATATCTTTGCATAATTAATTATACAATTTTATGGATACTTTATATTTGTTGTCCAATAAAAAACTGCGTTCGGTACCTACAGATTTCAGGCGTTATCTGTCGTTTTTCGTCCATACAGACGAAAGACTAATAGGCATATTAGGTGCTAGAGGCACAGGCAAAACTGTACTTCTGCTTCAGTTAATGAAGGATAAGTTACCTCGGGAAGAATCTTTATATATGAGTCTTGACGACATTTATTTCTTGAAACACGGGCTTACCGATACCGCTGTTAGCTTTATACAGAAAGGAGGCAAATGCCTTTTTTTGGATGAAGTAAACAAATACCCTACGTGGTGGCAGGAGATAAAGAATCTTTACGATAATTATCCGGAACTCAGTATTGTGTTCACCGGTTCTTCTGTGATAGAAATTTCAAGGACTGCCGGTGATATTAGTCGCCGTGCAGCCATCTATCATCTGTATCCACTTTCGTTCAGGGAATATTTGGAAATGGAACATATTTATACAGTCAAGCCCTTTTCGTTGAAGGAAATTACACAAAAGCATACGCACTTGGCTGAGGAAATTTCTGCGTATATAAAGCCACTCCGGTATTTTGGCGATTACCTGAAGTTTGGTTCATATCCTTTTTTTAGGGAAGGTAAAATCTCCTACTTTGAAAAACTAAAGCAAACGGTAAACGTAACATTAGAAAACGACATACCTACGGTACAACGTATTGATTATAACTCCGTAATTAAGTTGAAGAAATTATTGTCGTTGCTGACAGAAACAGTTCCTTATAAGCCAAATATCTCGGAGCTTGCAGCTAAGGTGGAAGTGCAGCGGCAATCACTCTATAAATATCTTGACTTGATGGCGAAAGCGGGCTTGCTTGGTCTTCTGCCTGCAAAATTAAAAGGGATAACCGCATTAAATAAACCTGAAAAAATATATCCGGGCAGCACTTCCCTGATGTATGCCTTATCAGATGGGGTACCAGATATTGGCACCCTGCGTGAAACATTTTTCTTTAACCAGTTAACGCAACATTATAAAATAAGTGGTCATGCAACAGCCGATTTTACAGTAGAAAACAATGCTTTTGAAATAGGAGGGAAGAATAAAAAAACCATGCAGATTAAAGGTATTAAAAACTCATGGATAGTGTCCGATAATATTGAAGTAGGTTTCGAACGGAGGATTCCTTTGTGGCTTTTTGGTTTTTTGTATTAATTTTATAAGCTACTCGTAGAGAGAGGATAATTTGTAAAGTTAAAACTTTAAAATAAAAAAATGAGAAAATTAGCAAGTATTCAAAGAATAGTGGCATTAGAAAAAATAGAAAATGCTGATGCTATTGAGAAAGCCACCGTTTTAGGCTGGCAATTAGTAGTAAAAAAGAATGAGTTTAAGACAGGTGAATTATGCGTTTATTGTGAAATTGATTCTATTTTACCAGAGAAACCAGAGTTTGAATTTTTAAGAGAAAGAAAATTCAGGATAAAGACTATCAAATTACGTGGACAAATTTCACAAGGTATCTGTTTCCCTTTATCTATTTTACCTGGGGGTAATTATAAAGAAGATGATGATGTTACTGAAATTATTGGTGTAAAAAAATACGACCAGCAAGCTGTAGCGGAGCAAAAACTATTTGCTGAAAAAGCTGCTATACATAAAAACAGACTTGATAAGTTTATGAAGCGTTACTCATGGTATAGAAAAATTTTTATTAGACTCGACAGACTTCCATTTCCGCAGTTTATTAAAAAGACAGACGAGGATAGGATACAACTTTTCCCTGATATTTGCGAGCGTGAAAAAGATACTGTATTTCAAGTAACAGAAAAAATAGACGGGTCAAGCGGAACATATTTTTTAATTAAAAACCCTAAAAAATGGCAATTCTGGAAGAAGTATTTGTTTGGAGTTTGCAGCAGGAACTTTCAACTTTTAATTCCCGATAATAGCTGTTATTGGTATATTGCAAAGAAACTTAAAATAAAAAGCATATTAATGAAACTATTAAATACATATAATTCAGAGTATATTATATTGCAGGGTGAAATAATTGGTCTAAAAATTCAGGGAAATAAATATTCCCTGTCAAACATTGATTTTTATGTTTTTAATTTTAAAACCGACTCTTTATTTGCTGATAACAAGGCTTTGCTTAATATTTGCACATTACATGGATTAAAGTGCGTTCCAATTATAGAAAACGAATTTAAACTATTGCCCTCAATTCCCGAAATGGTTGAATATTCAAAAGGTAAATCAACCATTGGAGATATAATGCGTGAAGGTGTTGTTATTAGAAATTATGAGAAAAATATCAGTTTCAAAGTTGTTAATCCTGACTTTTTGCTAAAATACTCAGAGTAGCGCTCTTTTATATTGTCACTTATTATCTCGTAAAAATAGAATTTTATCTTATCGGGACTTCTAAAAATTGCTTTTTCTTTGTTGGACTATAATTTTAAAATTACTCACATATTAATTGTTTTTTAAAAGTAGATACACACGTCCGTGTGTCTCTACTCCGGTTTTTAATAACTTTGCCAAAGTTTGAAACTTTGGCAAAGTTGAAAAAATCTAATTTTTAGAACCCCTCTTATAGTTTTATATCAGCACTATTGCTATAGTATTACAGATAACGGTTCAATGTTGGATTTGGCGGGCATTTTCTTGCAGGCTGTGTTAAACCGTTAAATATTTTATTTTTTTGTTAGCATCGTCAAATTGCACATGTTAGCCCGCTAAATGCCAACATAGTTTTACCAACTGGCCTTAATTGTCATTGTCGTCAAGTAACTTAGCTGTTTCAATTAACACAACTTTGTCAAAATGCATATTGTTTGTATGCTTTGTGTCTGCCAAGTTTTATTTTTTTGGTGCGTAGATATATTTTTTGTAGATAAGAGCATACTCTTTTGCAAGCTTTGGTTTTCCATTTGTTTGTGTGGCTTGCAAATTGTATGTTTGTGGGTGGGTAGTTGGAGAATTATTCTTTCACCAATTTTCTTACAAATATCCCTTTATCGGTTATCATTCGTAAAGTATAAATACCACCGATTAACTCTTTTACATCAATTGTATTTTTGGCATTTGTTAATTTTATGCTTTTTACAACTTGCCCTTGCAAATTTATTATTTCAACTTTCGGTGTAGCGGTTGTTGAGCCTGTCGAAATGCGCGCTATGTTTATAGTTAAAATATCATTTACAGGGTTCGGATATATTACCGGCACTTCGCCTGTTTGCGATG
>PCSS01000053.1 GCA_002771395.1 Bacteroidetes bacterium CG23_combo_of_CG06-09_8_20_14_all_32_9
TTTCACTTATCCAGTTTTCTTGCTTTTCAGGTTTTAATATAATGGTGTATAAAAGTTTTCCGGCAGGAGGTTGTGAAGGCATTGCTGCAATTAAAGTATCGTTTTGATTTATCATTTCTACAACCGTAAAATTGTCAGTTGTGTTATATTTTTTATAAAATAAATAACCTTTTGTATTGTTAGCAATTGGAATTCGAATAATTAAATCTTTGCCGGTATTCGACGAACGTGTAAGTTTATATTTTAATATGGTTTTATTGTTAATTAGTGTACCTTTTCTGGGATAAGTAGGTCCGGTAACCCTTTGATAATAAGATGCCGATAACGTAATTAAAAATGCAAGTACCCAAAACATCCATGTTTTTTTCATCCTGTAATAATTTGTTATTACTCAGGTGTGCTTTATTTATAGCGAATATTATGTCTCGCTAAGTCGCAATTTACCCTGTTAGATAGTTGCTCTTTTATTGTTCGCTTTTTTTTTAAACTATCTAATAGGGTGAACCCTGTTAGATACCAATTTTTATTTTTATACCACATTCCTATAGGAATTATCTGACGGGGTAAACGACTTTGCGAGATAATGTTATTTTCAATTACTTACAAAGTTATTAACACGACTTTATCATTTTAGCTATTAAATCTGCGTAACATGAGTTGCTAAATTACAAAAATCAAAAGAGCAAATTCAAGAAAAAATCATTTCAAATATTTTTAAAACAGCCACCAAAGTTACAATAGAGCCGATAGTCCATTTCATATTAGTAATGATGGTTTCTTTCATCTTACTTTCCATTTCTATTACTTTACTTTCAATTTTTTTTTCAAAGGCGGTAAGTTTTGCTTCAAAAGTATCAAGTCGGGCATTTACTTGGGTTTCAAGAAGTTCAAACTTAGAAGTTATCTCTGTTTTAAAGAGATTGAATTTATTTTCTAATCCATTAAATTTATTTTCTAATCCATTAAATTTATTTTCTAACGATACAACGCTTTTAGATACTTCATCAAGTTTCATATCTAAATGATTTATATGATTGTATTGGGTTTTTAATAAAAGTAAATTAAAATCCTGTAAATTTAATTTTTCTCCTTTAGAGAAACGGTTTTGTATATCTTCTAACTTTGGTGTTAGCATGTCCATTATGGCTGATTCTATGTTTGTTTTTTCCATAGTCATTAATTTTTTACAAAATTACATATAATTTATTACACTTTAAAAAATATTTTATTGTAAGTTCCTCCGAAGTCATCTTTTTGAGTCCACCTGCATTGGGCGAAGCCCAAGTAACAATTAAGCTGACCTAAAAAATAACCAATTTACAATAACCAATTCCAAAACTATCCATATCACATTTCAGATAGTATTATTTTGTCATTGAAATTTTGAACATTTAGAATTGTTTGGGATTTGAGCTATTGTGATTTTGAACTTGTGATTTTTAGTTTGGGATTTATCGTTAACATGTTATCATTAATGGCTTTTTAGGAACCTAATTCCTCAATTGAAGTTCACCTGGCATTCCAATTTTTATTGTTCCGTTGTTTTTTACTTTAATTTTAATTGCATAAACTAAGCTTTGGCGTTCGTAGCGGGTTTGAATGATTTTAGGTGTAAATTCCGATTGCGATGAAATCCAAAAAACATTTCCCGAAACTTCTTTTAAACCTCCTTTTCCATCATCGAATAAAACTGTTGCTTTTTGATTTACTTTTACATTTGCAAGTTGTTTTTCGCTGATATATGCCCGTAAAATTATTTCATCGAGATTGGCAATTTTATAAATGGCTTTTCCGGGTACAACCATTTCTGATTGCTCCATATATTTTTCAAGTACCGTTCCTTTAATGGGGTTAATAATGTAACTTTTTTTAATCTGGTCTTTAACTTGTTTTATCTGATAATCCATCCCATCAAGTTCGCTGAAAACAGATTGATTTTGAGTTTTAATAAGCTCTATTTGTTTGTCAATTAGAGAAATTGCGTTGTTGATGTCGTCAAGTTGTTTTTCAGGAACAGCCTTGTCTTTCAAAAGTTTTTCAATTCTTTTTTTTTCAGAATTAAAATTAGTTTTTTGTTGATTTTGCACATTAATTTGTGAAATAACATTAGACACTTTTGCTTGTACTGCCGATTTTTGTGATTCTACCTGTTTTAATTTAAGCCATAAATTTACGGTGTCAATAAAGCCAACTTTTATTCCCGAATCGAGGTTAGTGCCTTCTTCAATATTTAATGATAATATTTTACCTTGAACTTCAGATGAAACCGTAATTTCAATGGCTTCGAAATTTCCGAAAGCGTCAGATAATTTGTTATCACTTGAACAGGAAATTAATATAGAAAAAAATATGAACGATGTTAATGTTAGGATAGATTTTTTCATTTTCCAATATATTTTAAATTAAACCTTTAATTACCATATAATTGAATTTTGCAAAAAGAATTTGAATCTGATGTTTTTTCATTTCAATTTTTGCCTGATTTTCAGCAGTAATATCATCAATATAATCTGAACTTCGGATGGTTCCATTTGTTAATTTTGAAAATGAAACCATAGTTATTTTTTCGCGAAGTTTTATTATTTCTTCATCTTTTAAAATCAATTCCTCCATCTTTTTAATGGTTGTTATTTCATTTTCCGACTGGACATTAACGTTTTTGATAAATGCATCCTGCTGGTTAGAAATAATTTCCTTTTGAATTTCAAGAATTTTTCTGTCGCGTGAGCATTGATTCCAATCCCACGGCGACCAGCTGAGTTTTGCACCAACAATATAGAATTTTTGAAAATCATTGCTAAGCATATTCAAACCCGGACTCCCGTATCCAGCTTGCCCGAAACCATAAAGTTTTGGTAACAATGTTTTTTTGGAAATATTTTCGGAAGCATCCAGTTGCAATTTGTTAAGATTGAAAAGTTCAAGCTCAGGTCGCAAAACATTATCGGTAAACGAAAAAGAAGGAGATGGGTATCCAAATTTGCTTCCCTTAGGAATTTCCTGTCCTGTAAAAATAGAAAGTGAAGTAATCAGTCCCTCTTGTGATATGCGAACCTCGGAAATTTGCTGGTCAATTTTTAAAAGCTCAGCTTGCAAAGTAAAAATATCCGATTCAGTTAAAATTCCGTTAGTAACGCAGGATTGCAACACTACTAATTTTTCCTGAATTTTTGTGCGTAAAGCATTTTGCAGATTTTCGGTTTCCTGTAAAAGCAAAATATTAAAAAACAGGAAATTTATTTGTTCTTTTTTGCTGTTGATGTCAATAATAATTTTTTGTTTATCAATTAGTAAATTGGCATTTTCAAGTTTTTTACGACTTTGAGTTAAGCCCGCATCAAAAATTAACTGGTTTACATCTAAAGTTGCTTTGTACTGGTCTTTTGAAGGACTGTCTATTTTAATTCCCGGGAAGGAAATATTTATTTGAGTAACATCGCTTTGGTAAGTGGTTTGTGCGTTTATTCCAATTTGAGGCAGATAAGTAGAATTAATATTTTTTGTACGATAATCGCTTGATTGTTCATATAATGTGTCGTTTTTTAATGTAGGCCAGTTCTTGTATAAAAGTTTATAACAATTCTCTAAATAAAGTGTGTCAGAATCTTGTGCTATTGCAATAAATGGAATTGTAAAAATTATAACTAACCAGTATATCATTTTTGTTTTCATGTTTATATATCTGTTTGGCTCTTTTCTAAATCCCGGTTGTTAGATAATTTTTTCATGTGTTTATATTTTGGTAATTTGTTGTTCAAAAAAAACTCACTGTCATTCAATAGTCATACATAGTCATTCAATTGTTTCATTGTTTCA
>PCSS01000398.1:0-1553 GCA_002771395.1 Bacteroidetes bacterium CG23_combo_of_CG06-09_8_20_14_all_32_9
GAAAAATTGATTAGATTACAAGTTCTGGAGTCTGTCTGTAATATCGGTTTCTTTTGATTTAAGAACACCCATTAACCCCGTTGGATAACTCTCGTTGAAAAACGGATATGCAAAAAAAAAGAAAATATCCTATGGGGTTAACGATTTATGATTTACGAAGCAGTTGAAAATCTGAAATTTGAAATCTAAAATCTAAAATCCTTGTTCTGATATTAAAAAAAATATATATATTACGGACAAATTCTATTTAACATGGTGAATGTCTTAATGGCTAAAAATGAAATATATATAAAATCCAACCTTTATTTCCCATAAAATATAAGTTTTGATTTTTTATGAATAATAAAAAATAAAATGTTTACTTTTGCAGCAATAAAATAAATTATTAACCTTAAAATTTGACGAATTATGAGCATCTATTTAATTTCTTTGTATTTGATGGTTTTAATTTCAGTACTTCTGGGCTTTATTGGCTTAGTTGTTCTGATTAATGGCTTTGTTAACAAACTCCCAAAGAAAATCAATTTGGGTACCATTCTGGTTTGTATTTCCTTATTTCTGTGTGTTTCGGGTTTTTTCTGTGTTTCTGCAAGAAGTTACAGAAAAGTAAAAGCAAAAATTTCATATCATGAAAAAATGTGTCGTCAGGATATGAGATATAAATGTATGCCTTTTTGCAAGCATTATGGTGATAGTTTGATGAATAAAGTTGATTCTAGTCAGGTAATTCAATAATCATTACATCAGTTTAAAAAAACTGAACGACAACTTTATGAATACCAAATGATAACGATGGTAAACACCGTTTGGTTTATAATTGCTTTATTTTGCCGGTTTATTAGGTAAAAATTTTTTATCGAACAATTCGATTGAAATCAAATTATACTCAAAACGGTTTAAAATTTCAACTTTACAAATAGTTCCCTCTTTACCATTAGAGAGGGTTAAGGTGAGTTCACCGCGTTAAATAATTTTGCCAAAGGCAAAATTCCCGTTTTGCGGGATTTAACGGGGTAAATAAAAAAAAATTAAAATTTTAACTATTCACAGCATAACAATTTTTTAAATTTTAATTGTAATGAAATTTTTTATTACTTTTGCATAATTATTAACCAAAATCAATTTTTTATGAAAAAATCATTTCTTTTTATTGCTACTCTGTTCTGGATTGGAATAGCAGCAAAGGCACAAACAGTTTTGTTTACCGACAGTTTTGAGTTGGGAATTACAAATTGGACAACAACTGGTACATGGGGGCTATCTTCAAATCAGTCGCATAGTCCTATTCATTCACTGTCAGATAGTCCTTCAGGAAATTACACTAACAACCTGAATACATTTTGTACCATGACAAACGGTGTAGATCTTTCAACCTATCCTTCAGCTTCTCTTTCATTTTGGGGAACTTACAAAATTGAAGGAGGTTTTGATTATATGTATGTTGAAGTTTCTACCGATACTTTTGTTACTTTTAATCCTATTGCTACTTACGACGGTAACGAATCTATCCCCTTACCTCCCTTTGCACAATACACTCTTGATTTAGGCGGTTT
>PCSS01000398.1:1654-1796 GCA_002771395.1 Bacteroidetes bacterium CG23_combo_of_CG06-09_8_20_14_all_32_9
ATATTGATAATTCACCTCCATTAATTGTTCACACTCCGCTGCCTTTTTACGAAGGCTCTCTTAATAATATGGTCTTAAGTGCTCAACTTATTGATTTTTCAGGTGTAAATGTTGCAAACTCTAAGGTTGTTTATACTGTAGA
>PCSS01000398.1:1804-2156 GCA_002771395.1 Bacteroidetes bacterium CG23_combo_of_CG06-09_8_20_14_all_32_9
TAAATCAAGAAGTTCCTGCAGTACTCATAAGCGGAAACAATTACGAATTTACAATACCAACACAAACTCCCGGAGCACATGTAGTTTATCATATTTATGCCGAAGATAACTATACTACTCCCAATAGTTCTGTTTCTCCTGATTACGAATACATTGCAGGAAATCATATTATTCAGGATAACGGTGTTGTTGATTTCTATATGGCATTCGGACCAGGTTCAGCTTCGCCTACTGTTACAGGAACTGCAGTAAAAATTTCGCTTGGAAGCACTGATTTAGTAGCCCTTTTGATTAGAAATTATACTGACATTGACAATCCAAATGACTCCATGCAGGTTCACGTTTGGAATGA
>PCSS01000398.1:2187-2357 GCA_002771395.1 Bacteroidetes bacterium CG23_combo_of_CG06-09_8_20_14_all_32_9
ACTCCTTTTATGGTTTTCCCCGCTGCAACTTTAAGTAATACAAGTGCAATGACATGGATTGATTTACGCCCTTATGCAGCACAACTTTCAGGAATATCAGGAACTTATTATATCGGATTTACAGTTCCTTCGGGCGTTGTAAATATTACAATTACAGAACCCGGTAGTTT
>PCSS01000398.1:2427-2689 GCA_002771395.1 Bacteroidetes bacterium CG23_combo_of_CG06-09_8_20_14_all_32_9
CATTTCCGCGCTGTTACTTCTTTAAACCATGATATTGAAGGTCCAAATATTATTAATAATACGATACCTGTTCTTTGCGAAGCCGACCTTAACCCTCAAATTGTTAATGCAACAATTATAGATATGACAGGGGTTGCTTCTACCGATTTGTATTACAAAATTGACAATGGGTCTGCACAAATAGTTCCCGGTGTGTATGTTTCCGGAGATATTTGGAGCTATAATATTCCTGCTCAACCCGCTGGTGCATGGATTAAATACT
>PCSS01000398.1:2695-3590 GCA_002771395.1 Bacteroidetes bacterium CG23_combo_of_CG06-09_8_20_14_all_32_9
CTGCTACTGATATTGTTATTCCTACTCCATATACCAGTGAAACCGATACATTTATTTATGTTAGCGGTGTTTACCATACTTTTGATGATAATACTCCTGATATTTACACTCCCGTTGGAACATTGTTTGGTAACTTTGCCGCAATTGCTCAAATGATTGATTTCGGAATTTCAACAACTGATATTGAGGCTGTACTTATCCGCAACTATTATAGCTCAGATACTCCTGGCGATACTCCAAACGACCCGATGACAATTCATGTTTGGAATGATAATGGCGGAATACCCGGAACCGATATAATTACACCTTTTACCCAGGCTTCGGAAGCCGGTCCAACTAATCCTCTGGGTTTAACAAAAATTGACCTTCGTCCGTATGCTGCTCAACTTACCAACATTACAGGAATAATTTATACGGGATATACAGTTACAACAGGTTCATGTGCAGTTCTTTGTACACAACTTGGTACTTTTGGACATACTTACCTTGATGATGGTGTAAACGGATGGGCACCCGACGGAAGAGACGCTCAAATCCGCATTGTTACAAGTGCATTAATTACCGGAATTTCATCAAATGATATTGATAATATTATTGATGTGTATCCTAATCCTACTTCAAGCCTTGTGAATGTTTACATTGATAAATTTGAAAATGCTAATCTTCAGATTTTAAGCATTAACGGAAAGATAGTTCTTGATAAAAATGTTAATTCACAGAATACGCTTTTAAATGTTGAGAGCTATAATAAAGGTATTTACATTGTAAAAATTACAACTGGAGCCGGAGTTACCGTACAAAAATTAGTTGTGAAGTAATAATTTATTCAACTTAATATAAAAAGGCTGCTCAAATCGAACAGCCTTTTTTGTAACTACTCACCCGCAAAACTACA
>PCSS01000147.1 GCA_002771395.1 Bacteroidetes bacterium CG23_combo_of_CG06-09_8_20_14_all_32_9
TCAATTCCTACAATTGTATTATTTTCCATCTGAAAAAAATTTATATATTATTACTTAATTTATTTACTACGGTTTTTGCTCTTCTGATAAGAACATTTTTATATAAATAACCTATTTCTTCACAGTCGGTTATTTGATTGTTTTCAAATTTTGTGTTATTGGAAGTATCAACTGCTTCGTGATAAGCGGGATTAAAAGTTTCACCCAAATTACCTGTGCGGATTAAACCGGTTTCAGAAATAAAATTATTCCATTTTTCATTTAAAATATCATATCCTTTTTTCCATGTTTTTAAATGTGTTTTATAGTTTTTAAAGGAGAATAAAGTTGCATCGGGTATTTCTTCAAAATGTTTTTTGGTGCGTATTATTAATTCATCAATAGATGGCAGATTAGTCAGGATATTAAATAAGTCGGGAGCTATTTTATCCTCATCGGTAATGTCGGAAACTTTTTGTTTTTCAATCAGGGCTACTACTTCATTATTAAGTTTAAGTGAAAGGTCATTGTTTTTTTTTATTTCGCCTTTTAATGATAACAATTCGTTGGTAATATGCATCAAATCGGGTTCATTGCTTAAACCCGCAAACCAGTTACAATCTTCGTCACCAAGAGTATCAATAGCTTTATTAATATATTCTTTGAGTTGTTGCCTACTGTTCATTTTTAAAAGACATTGGTTTTAAAAAGCGTTTTAGTTCAGAAAAAACATCGAAAGGAACTTCAAATACTTCCCGTAATATTTTTTTTGAAGCAGGATTAATTTCTTTTTCAGGGGACAAGTCCGGGATACCTTCTAATGGACATCTGTAAATATACAATTGCATATCTGTAACATCAGGGTTTACAATAGTTTCATAAGCCTGTCTGATTTGCATGAATTTTTCAGGGTCTTTTTCAGGTGAATGTTCTTTTATTAATTCAATATATCTTGTTTTAATATCGCTGTCAACTTGCTCAAGCGTTATTCCCAAAATTTCATAAGCCGATTGTTTAATTTGTTTCATAACTTTTTAAAATAAAGTTTTTTGATATATATTTTCAATTTCATTTTGTTTTTTATTTTTCTGTTTATTTTTATATTGAAATATTATCCGAGGTCTGCTTAATTGAAGAGCAGCTATTGTATTATTGTAAACCACAGCCAGATTTTTGTTGCAGGTTTTTTTAAAAATCCGTTCACTGTATTCCAATACAAGTTCTATAAATTTAACTTCATATTTTAAAACAGATTTCGCCCTAACACTACTGATAATAAAATTTAAAAATTTGTTTAAAATTACAAATTTTAATGTACCATATTGTTTTTGTTCCGCAATTTTAATGAAAAAATATTTAAAAATATTATATACCAGTTGCGGATAGTTGTCAGAACTGTTTAATAAGTAAATAAGAAAATTTTCAAAGAAAGATGAATTAATCAAATATTCGTCTTTTAAAAAGAAAAGGTTGTGAACGGTTTCTAATTGTTTCTCGCTGATAAATCCAAAATGTACAAAATATCCGTTATACATAATTAAAATGACATTGTATTTTGATGAATTATCGGTAAGTTTATCTAATTCTTCATTTACCACTCCTTGAAAAAAACGCTCAAATCCATTGCTAATTGATTTTATATAAGATTGCTCCAATTCAGAAAATTTGTTACCTCTTAACAGGTATTTAATTTCGTTTATATTCTTGCTGAAAAGTAGTTGCTGATAATTATTAAATAATCGAGATTCAGGTTTATCTTCATTAAAATACTTTAACATTTTTAAAAAAGAACCTGAAAATTTTTCTAATGCCGAATCGTCAATAATTCCTTTGTTCCCGGTAAACGATTCATAAAGTTGTAAACTTACATAAGAAAATAACCTGAGAACAGGTTTTGATTTACGATTAACGGGTGGTTCGGAAGATAAAAATTTTACGAGCAGTTGAATAATATGAATATACAATCCAGTTGCTTCTTTTATAAGAAATAATTTGGCGCCTGCATTTTTAAATCCATTAACAAAAGAACTTATTTGTTCATAAAAATAGTCGCTAAATTCATTAAATTCGGGATGTATAAATATTTGTTGAAATTCCCGCTCATCCTTGACAACTGAAGGGAAAAAATATTCAATCATTTTAAAAAACAAAAAACCAAAGCAATTTTCTTTGTATCGTGAAAATTCAGAAAACCGTTTATACGACTGCTCCGAATTTTTGAAATTTGCACAGAATTGTAAAACATTAAATATATGTAAGCAGATAACTTCGTAATAATGAGCAGATATGTTAGTTTTATGAATATCAAGATATAAATATACATTATTAAAAAAATCGTGTAAAGAAATTAGTTTTGTTTCTTTTGCAAAAATAAAATAAGCGAATATTGATTCAGGGACTGAAAAAAATGGATGCTTAAAATTTTTTATCAGATAAAATATTTTATAGTCGTTTAATTCAATACCCTGTTCAATTAAAGATATTGTTTGATTGTAAATTATATAATTATAGTATTTTTTATAGGTTGTGTCGGATAATAAACCTTTTAAATCGGCTTCCTCAAGCGGAGAACAATGTTCACATAATTCTTTCAATGCTTCTGACAATTGTAAATTCAAATGCTTTGTTTCGGTATATTTCAGGAAACTGCCAATTTGATTAAACCTGCTCAAATAATGCCTTTCATTATATGTAAGTTCAAATTTTGAAATAAATTTGTATAAAGGTTTTAATAATGAAGATTCTGAATTATTTATTTTTCTATGTGCATACAATAAAAAAGGGATATTCTTTTCAAAAATTGTGTCGCCCGGTTTAATTTCTTTAAGTGTTTTATGAAAACTTATAAAATCATCTTTTACCAAATAAAAAACTGCCTGAAGATATAATTTTTTATTTTCTTCAATAGTAGCGAAATATTCTGAATACAAAGAATTGAAGTCCCTGATTGTCTTAAAGGAAATATATTTTTTTTGATAAACCTCCGAAAGAATGTAATAAACATAAAAAGGCATTGTATGCGGACTCTTAATAGAATAGGAAAGAAATTGAGATGCTTTTTCAAAATTGCCAAGATATAAATAACAAAGCCCTGTAATAATCCTGCTCTTATCTAACGGTAACGGATAACCTGGTTTTGGCTGTACAATAAAATTTGATTCGGTTGCTTTAATGGCATCTTCAAATTTATATTCGCTAAGAAGCTCTATGGAAAGTTGGTTGCCGATTTCCGCCTTTAATTGTTTAGCGATACCGCTTTCTTCCTGAGTTATTCTGGCTTTTTTAAATAAATCGGATGCTTTTATGTAATTATGTTGATTATAATAATTTAATACCTCATTCAGAGTGGTATGATTATTATTTTGATTCTTTTTTTTCGACATAATTTTTTTTCAAAAGTACTTATTTACTGTAAAAGTACATTGGTTTTGTTAAAATAAATTATTAACAATTTTTCAACCACTAATGGACATAAAATTAAAGATTTATCAATGAATAGATTGTGTGCCACATAAAACATGACCTTTTGAAAATATTTTAAAAAGGAAAACACATAAGGGGATTTGAAATAATTAATTCCAATAAAAGTAAAGAGAAATAGAGGAATAGGGAAATATGGCTGTATCCTTATACCTTTATACCCTATACCTTTATACCTAACTTGCAAAATGGGGTATCCTCTCAAAAAGAGAGGGTAGATTAAACAATTATTAATAAAGTTGTTAATTAATT
>PCSS01000204.1 GCA_002771395.1 Bacteroidetes bacterium CG23_combo_of_CG06-09_8_20_14_all_32_9
ACTTATACCGTGAAAACAAGGTTTATTCTACGGGGTGAATTTAAGATATCCAACGGGGCGGGCTTACGAAGTACGAACCGTTCGTAGTTCGTAAGCCCGCCCTGTTAAATACAACTTACATAATGCTTGCATATTATTATGTAGTTATTTAACAGGGTGAATATTTTTTTCGTACTTCGGTGGAATAATCATTCAATGTTAATATGTCTTTACAATCCATTTATCCGCTTTATTTATTTACAGAGCATAAGTAGAGTTTGTCCGTATTATCAATATTTTTAATTTATAAAGTATAAGGAAATATGGGATAAAAATCAAGGCATTGTACCATATACCTTTATACGTATCCTCTCAAAAAGAGAGGGTAGATTAAACAATTATTAATAAAGTTGTTAATTAATTTTCTTTGATCTCAGAACAAGGATTACTCACAATATTATTTATTTTAAAGGTGCCTGCCCCGTTAGATATTTTAAAAAAAGAACAAACAATATAAAGAACAATTATCTAACGGGGTAAATGAGATCGCTTCGCTAAGTTAACGATTTTTGATTTATAATTTCGCTCCTTGCCTTTGTTGGAGTTATCTCCAACAAAGAGTTTTTATCAATTAACGTGTTGGAGATAACTCCAACACTGGCTGTGTAAAATTTATTAATCGTTCTTCTAATTCAAATTTATTCATCTGTTTTTACTTCTTAAATCGTTAATCCTTGTTCTTAAATCAATTTATTTTTTAATTGACTCGCTATAATATTTATCAGTTGACGAATTTACCATTACTTATTGAGAGCATACCTTTATACCATATATCTTTAAATTGCGGATTGTAAAATACTGACATAAATTTACAGGTTTTTGTTATTTACAGACATACACTAAATATTCCCACTCTGGTGCAGAAGTTACTTCCACTCGGGAGTTGGCGAGAGTTGGGTTACAAATATAAACAATTCTTGTTTGTAACTGGCAAGCATTAAATATAAATTTGCAACAAATAAACATTTTTTAACATAATTGGCAAAAAGAAATTGTACTTATTTACCTCCAATTTTTAGCAACATGAATTTAACACAGAGTTTACCCTGTGGAATCCCTTCGGGACGCAAAGCGTATTCTACAGGGTGAACAAAGAAAACGGAGTTCCACAGAGAAAAAAGATGTTTTCTACATAAACTCTGTGTAACTCTGTTTGCCCTGTGTCTTCTGTGTTGAAAAAAATAGGTGAACAGTAACGAATAAAATAAGATTTTGACTTTTCTCAATACATTCAATTTTGCTATGTTTGCCTAATATTTGATGAAATTGGTAAAACAAAATACAGAACAAAAATTATCAGATTTGCTTTTTATAGCAAAAAGGCTTGAAGTTACTACTATTCAAGAACTGCCACCTTCAGGCTCGTACAGAAAATATTTCCGGCTTTTTTGCGGTTTGCAAACTTTTATTGGTGCATTTAATCCGGAGCCAAAGGAAAATCTTGCGTTTATTCATTTTTCCAAACATTTTATTAATTGCGGCTTAAAAGTACCTGAAATTATTGCCGAAGATATTGATAACCATATTTATATTCATACTGATTTAGGTGATACAACTCTTTTTTCATTTTTAGAACAAAACAGGAAAAAACAAATTTTTCCTGAAAATGCAATAAATATTTATAAGCAGGTTCTTATCGATTTAATTAAATTTCAGTTTGAAGCAGGAAAAGAACTTGATTATTCGTTTTGTTATCCGCGTGAAAGCTTCGACAGGCAATCAATGATGTGGGATTTAAACTACTTTAAGTATTACTTTTTAAAATTAGCCAAAGTTAACTTTGATGAACAAAAATTAGAAAACGATTTTGAAGTATTTGTAAACTATTTACTAAAAGCCGATTGTATTTATTTTTTGTATCGTGATTTTCAATCAAGGAATATTATGCTTAAAAATAACATTGTGTATTATATAGATTATCAGGGGGGTAGGAGAGGCCCGCTCTACTATGATGCAGCTTCGTTATTATATGATGCCAAAGCAAATATCCCTCAAAATGTTAGAGAAGAATTACTTGATTATTATATTAATTTAGTTAAAAAAATAATTTATGTTGATGAGCTAGAGTTTAGAAGTATGTATTATGGATATGTTTTAATTCGTATTATGCAGGCTATGGGAGCGTATGGATTCAGAGGATTTTACGAGAAAAAAGAACATTTTTTACGCAGTATTCCTTATGCTTTACAAAATTTAGATTGGTTACTTAATAATTTAAAAATTCCCGTTAAAATTCCGACATTAATTCGAGTACTTGAACATCTTACTGTATCTGAAGAATTAATGAAGTACAACGAAAAAATTTTCCCCGAAAGTTCTCTTTGCGTTCACATACAAAGTTTTTCTTATCTAAAAGGTTTACCTATTGATAAATCAGGGCATGGCGGAGGTTTTATTTTTGATTGCAGAGTCTTACCAAATCCCGGTAAATATTCTGAGTATGAGAATAATAACGGAAAAGATTCTGTGGTAAAAGATTTTCTTGATAATGACGAAGAAGTTAAACAATTTCTGCAAAATGTATATAAGATTGTGGAACAAAGTGTAGAAAAATATATTTCAAGAAATTTTACTCACCTGCAAATTGCATTTGGTTGCACCGGTGGCCAGCATCGTTCGGTATTTTGTGCCGAAAAACTTGCAGCACATTTAAAATTAAAGTATCAAATTAATATAGAGTTGGAGCATACTAATAAAAACAATTGGAAAAAGTAATGGCAACAACGGGCAAAGCAATGATACTTGCAGCCGGCTTAGGAACCAGACTTCAGCCGTTTACGTTTACAAAGCCAAAAGCGCTTGCCCAAATTGATGGAATTACTTTATTGGAATATGCTATCAGGCATTTAAAACATTACGGTTTTAACAAAATAATTATTAATGTTCACCATTTTGCCGACCAGGTAATTGAATTTCTGAAAAGTAAAAACAACTTTGATATTTACATTTCAATTTCCGATGAAAGCAATAAACTTTTAAATACAGGTGGCGGTTTAAAAAACGCTTCATATTTTTTTGATGACAAAAAATCATTTTTAGTTTATAATGTTGATATCCTCACAGATATTAACCTTCGTACATTTTACGATACTCATATAAAATCAGGTGCTTTAGCAACATTAGCTGTTAGGAACAGAAAAACTTCGAGGTATTTCCTTTTTGACCAAAACAATTGTCTTTGCGGTTGGAAAAACATGGATACCAATGAAATAAAAATACAAAGCAGAGTTTATACAAAATTACGCCCTTTGGCATTCAGCGGCATTCAGGCGATTAACCCCAAATTATTTGATATAATGAGCAAATATGATGGCGCTTTTTCTATAACCGATTTATATATACAGATTTGCTCAAGTTATAAAATAATAGCTTTTAACCACGATAAATCTTTTTGGATGGATTTGGGTACCGTTGAACACCTCAATCAAGCGAATGAATTACTGTCGAAATTCAATTTTTTATTACTGCATGATTAAAAAAATATCAACAGGCAAAATAATTTTAGTGAGAATTTTTGATATATAAAAGTGTCCCTGTTTTATTGGAAACATAACCGTTGTAGTTATCTCCAGTAAATAAATGGAGCAAATGTATTTTATTAATTTGGCACTTGATATTTTTTTACTTTAAATTAAATCGCTATTTTTGTAATGTATAAAATTTGCTGAAATGAATATA
>PCSS01000237.1 GCA_002771395.1 Bacteroidetes bacterium CG23_combo_of_CG06-09_8_20_14_all_32_9
ATAATAAAGAGAATCAATAATAGTTTGTCCATCTTTTTGAGCAACGAACCAGAACCAGTGTTTCCCATAATTTGTAACCGGCAATGTTGTATTTAGAACGCTGTCATATACCTGGGCTATCAGGTTACCTTCGTGAAACAGATTGAGCATGGCAGTTTTAGTGCTTGTAACTTTTATCTGAAGATGAGAGTTTATAGAGGGACATAACGGAAATTGAACAGGTAAAGTAAATCGTGCAAAAATATCAGAAGCAAATACATCAATAAAAAAATCAGAACCATCAGCATTACGTCCTGCTATTGTTCCGTCTATATTGCGAAAAACAAAGCAAAGCTCTTTTGTTTTTTCTGTGCTGAGTATTTGATAGAAACTTTTTATGTGGAATTTTATTCGGTGTCTGTTGTTCCCAATGTCTTCCATCAACACAGTAGAATCTGCTTCGCCCCAAATGGTTGGTTTGTGCAGCCAATCGGTCTCATTTACGCTTTCATTAGTCAATACGCCGGTATGCATATAAACATCTGTTATACCGAGCAATGCACCGTTTCCGAGTGATGCGTCATAAATAATAGTGATAGTATCATTCACCGTAGGATACAAAGGTGTCCATGAAAGAACTTGTGAAAAATCGGTATTTATCAGGAATACAGTAAAAAATATCCAGCAAAAGATTTTTTTTCCCATTTGTCTTCTCCGTTTATTTTAACAGAACTATCTTGTTTGATGCAATAACTTTTCCATCAGTACTAATTGTAAAAAAATAAATACCATTTGTGAGTGTTTCACCGTTTTTACCTGTGCCATTCCAGTAAATACTGTGGCTTCCGGAATTTTGTCTGCCATTAAAAAGAGTTTTCACTTTGCGTCCAAGCATATCGTAAACTTTTATATTAAGACCATTAGTTTCACTAAGCAATGTATAAACGATTTGAGTTTGGTTACTGAATGGATTAGGATTTACAGAAACATAATGAACATTATTATCAATTTCTCCTATTCCGGTTACGAAAGTAATTGCAGGGAAAGATGCTCCAACATCGCTTCCCTGTGTAACATAAGGGTTTCCTGTTTGGAGGTTAACAATAAACAAATCTTTTCCAAGGTCATCCCTTCCTGAAAGTGTGCCATCTTCATTACGGAATACCATTCCAATAGTGTAAGGATCCCCGCCATCACCGATGTTCCACACTGAAGACTGTACAACAGGATGCGGATCATTTGGGTCATAAAATGTTTCAGTATTTACCAGTGCAGGATTGGAAAAATAATCTTCAATGGTAAATTCAATGGAATACATGCCATTTCCAAGCGTGTTCATAAGCCCTATTCCGTCATCCTGCGGATTATTTCCCCAGTTGCCAACAACATGTTCCCAGACATTGGAACGGTAGGGTAAAATCTGATGATCACAGAAATACTTATTCGAATCGGTGTTGGCGCAATCCCTGTCATAAACCGATGTGCCTGTATTCCAGTCAAGGTCGCAGGTGCATAGCCCGAGATGTGCATATACCTTGGTGCATTGTGAGGGATTACCATTGCCGCCTCCAAGGCTGTAATCCGCACTGAGCATCAATTTAGTGTCAAGCGTGATCTTAATATATGTGTGCTGCGAAAATGAAGCAACAGTAATAAAAACCATTGCTGCAAAAAGAGTAATTATTTTTTTCATGGTTTGAAGTTTATTTATTGAACAATAATTTTTTTAATAATGTTATAATTGTCATTTATTAATCTCAAATAGTAAATACCGCTTGAGAATTTTGATAAATCAACGTCTCTGATTTTTTTTTGTGATTGCCTTATAAATGATGTGGTATAAAGTTTATTTCCATGTATGTTGTATATTTCAAGTGTCCATTTTAAAGCATCAGAATTTTCAATATTAATGGTGATATTGTCTGGAGTAGGATTAGGAAACACAGTGCAAACAATATCAGATAAATTTTCTTCAATACCTGTAGAAACAAAAATAGTTTGGTTGGATGTATCTGAGCTGCATCCATTGGTAACAATCAGTATCACATTATACTGACCGGGTAAAGCGTAGGTATAGGTAACATCTCCGGCAACAGTGCTTTCGGGGATTCCGTTTCCGTTAAAATCCCAACTGTATGAAGTTCCTCCGTTAGAAGTATCTGAAAAATAAACTGTCAGACCTGTTGTTGAATATGAAAAACCTGCAACTGGTGGTTCAACGAAATCAATGCTTACAACATCAAATCCCGTACACCCCGAACTTTCTGTTACAGTAAGAGAATAAATGCCCGATGAATTTACATTAATAGAAGTTGTTGTATCGCCTGAAGACCAGTTATAGCTTGTAAAAGTTGCAGGATTTGCTGTTAGTGTTACACTATCACCTATACATAAAACCTGGTCGTTTCCTATATCAACAAATGGTATGGGATGAACAGCGATATAAACAGAATCGGTATTTGTACATCCGGTTGCATCTGTTCCTGTTACTGTATATGTAGTTGTTGTCAGTGCTGTAAAAGGTGTTCCATCTGTAATACCATTATCCCAAGTGTATGTTAATGCACCGCTGCCTGATAAGGTTACTGATGTTCCACTGCAAACTGTCTGGTCAACTCCTGCACCGACTGTTGGTAATGAATTTACAGTTAATACCTGATTAACATTAGTTACACCATCCCAGAAACCGCCTCCTCCGGCATTATATCCTCCATAAGAAAATACAAAGTTATACTCAAAACGGGATGCATAATAATATATACCGGCAGGCAAATTCAAATCCGCCTTGTATTCGTCGTTGTTTCCGGCATCTATATTATAGGTAGCAAGAACCCAATTAGTCCATCCACTTGGGTCGGTATCAGTATTATAATAACCAATCCATGCCGTAATACCTCCTCCTTGTCCTGGGGGTTCTGTTATTCCAAGTTCATAAACGTGTGCATAAACAGTATAAACTGTTCCTTTGCATACTGCTGATGATGTTGGCCACTGAAGGTTGCACCAGTCAACAGCAATAGGCGTGGTATCTGTTACAAGAAGAACTCCTGAAACATTATTTATTCCATCCCAAAAACCTCCGTTAAATCCACCATACTGGTAATTACCGCCTGAAATTATAAAACGGCTTGCATAATAATAAATACCTGCCGGTAAAGCGCTTGCAATTTCAGCCATATATTCATCATTGTTGCCGGCATCGGTGTTATACGAAGCTGCAACCCAGTTTGTCCATGTTGAAGGATTTGTATCAACTGTGTTGTAACCGATCCATGCTGAAATATTTGTGCCCTGTCCAGCCACATCTGTTATGCCTGGCTCGTAAACCTGAGCATACACATTATATGCAGTGCCTGTAACAATTGTATCGTAAGGGGGCCATTGCAGGTTGCACCAGTCAACAGCAGGCTGCGAAAAGCAGAATTTTGTTGTAAAAACAAGCATTACAGAAATAAAAAATTTTTCAAAAATGTTTAAATAAATTTTTCTCATATCTCTGAAATTTTAAAATGTATAAAATTAATAAAGTTAATTTGCTAAATATCATCTTAAAAGACAAAAGCAAAAAATTAATAAAACAATTGTAAAAGTAAAAAAAATAGTATTATAAAAAAATATTTTCATTTGTTATTAATCACCCTCAAAAGTAAAGATAAATTGTTTACCCCGTTAGATAGCTTAAAAATTCACCCCGTTGGATAATTTATATTCTAATCAGTAAGAACGAACCAAAAACAATATCCAACGGGG
>PCSS01000373.1 GCA_002771395.1 Bacteroidetes bacterium CG23_combo_of_CG06-09_8_20_14_all_32_9
GGGCTACTTCGTATCAACAAAATCCTGTTCACACTTATGCAGGTAACGGCACATATACAGTAAGACTAATTGCCTGTAATACAAACGGGTGCGATACTATTGAAAAAGATGTAATAATTAATCCTACCGGAATTGTAAGTGCATCTTGTACCCCAACTGCTACTTCTTTGATGAGTGATATGGGAATATTTAATGTTAGTTTTAATACTATTTCGAATCCTACTCTTGCAGATACTTATGGTTATCGGGATTATTCCTGCGATATTTATACCAATGTTTTTTCAACTCAATTGTATCTGCTTTCCGTAACAACGGGTAGCTCATATTCAGAGAATGTAGTAGCATGGCTCGATTATAATAATAACGGTTCATTTGAAGTAAGTGAGAAAATAATGACTTCGCAAAATAATTATAATCATTCTGCTAATGTTATAATTCCTTCCGGTGCCGTATTAAATGCACCTTTACGTTTAAGGATTGCAGCAGATTATTATACCACACCACTTCCTCAACCTTGCGTAAATGTAACTTACGGACAGTTTGAAGATTATGCTGTTATCGTTTCTCAAATACCATTAGTGGCTGATTTTGCTTATACATTTATAGACCAGTGCAATGGTGTGGTCTTATTTGCAGACAACTCAACATCTAATCCGACCTCATGGTATTGGGACTTTGGTGATGGAAATACTTCTATTGTAAAGAATCCTTTTCATGTTTACTCTTTACCAGGATTATACAATGTAAGTCTTATTGTATCAAATAGTTTGCAAACAGATACTATATATCAAACGGTTGCAATTAATTCTATAATTGCTCACATCATTACAAATTATAATAATTTATACCAGAATGTCCCAATTCCATTTACTTCAGATTCGTATAATGCTTCATCATGGCTTTGGTACTTCGGTGATGGTGCAACAAGCGTAATACAATCCCCTTTTCATACCTATAATAATTTCGGAGTATATTTAGTAAGTCTTGTGGTATCGAATATTTATAGCTGTTCCGATAGTACTGCAATTTATATTAGTGTCCTTAAAACAGATGTACCATATTTGAATAATTCTGAAAATAGTGTTTTGATATATCCTAATCCCAATAATGGAAACTTTAATGTTTCGTTTTCAAATTTTGGGTATAAAGACATAAGTATTGAACTTTGTGATATTTTAGGAAGAACTGTTTTGAATGAAGATTTATATAAAGTAAATAATCTTGTTAAAAACTTTAATGTTAAAAATAAAGCAGAAACAATTTATTTTCTGAAAATAAAATCTGAAGGCAAGGAATTTATTAATAAACTAATAATTTATTAGTAAATATTTGTATATTATAACAATATGCATAATAAGGATGCTGAAAAGATTATTACAAAAAATAATTTATTTATTGTTGTAATCTTTGCATCCTTTTTTATTATACCTTTTTTATATTCTTCAAAATTAATAGACCCGGTTTTAAGTATCAGTTTTTTGGGATTATCTTTATTATGTCTGATTTCTTTATTACTTCTTTTATTTTTTAGTTTCAAAAAAAAGTTATGTTTTGATTACGGTTTATTTAAAAATGGTATAGTATTATCTTTTTTATTTTTATTGATAATATCAGGATTTTCTATTTTTAATGCTTTAAATAAACATGAGGCGTTTTCCGAGTTTTCTAAATTACTCCTTTACTTTATTTTCTTTTTCGTACTTCTCTTTATTTTATCTAAAATATCATTTATTAATTTTTTTAGTAAGTCTGTAATTTTTTTTTCAATTATTATCCTTTTACTGGGTGCTGTTCAATTTTATCAGGTAATTGAAAAAGGTACTATTAATCATCAATCAACGTATCTTATCAAAGCAACATTTGCTAACAGGAATTTATATTGTGAAATGTTATTGCTCTGCTTTCCTTTTGCTTTGTTCGGAATATATATCTTTAAAAAAATATGGAGATTTCTATCAGTTGTATCTTCCATTCTTATTTTGGTTTATATTATAATGTTATTATCAAGAACTGCATGGCTTGCAATAGTTGTCAGCAGTTTATTTACTTTTATTGTATTTATTTATTATAACAAATTGTTTGTTAATAATAAAAAGTTATTTAAAAAAATTCTGATTTATTTTACAATTACTATAGCTATAACGTTATCATCTCTTTATATATATTCCAGGCTTGATACAGCATCAACCTTAAAAAAGCAAATAGAAGGATTTACAAATCTTAAATATGGTTCACCTCACGAAAGATTGATTCTATGGCAAAAATCAATCAAGATTACTAAAAATAACTATTTACTTGGAGTTGGATTAGGAAATTGGAAAATTATTATGCCCTCGTCGGGTATTGAAAACATGAGAGCAGAAACAGGAGAACTAATATTTCAACGACCACATAACGACATTATATGGGTGTTTTCTGAATGTGGTTTGACTGGTCTGATACTTTATTTATTGTTGTTTGTTTTTTCAATATATTATATTTTTAAGATATTGAGGAATTCTACTGAAAAATCTGAAAGTTTTTTTATTTTAATGTTGTTTTATTGTCTTATTATTTTTTCAGTTATATCATGCTTCAGCTTTCCTAAAGAAAGAATCACTCAATCAATGTTTATTATTTATATTTTAGCCATAATTGTTGTTCTTTTTAAAAATATGACTGATAAATGGATAGATTTTAAGTGGTTAAATCCTATTTTGATAACTGTAATTCTGCTTAATGTATTTATTGTTTATGTAGCCTATTCCAGATTAATAAGTGAATTTCATTTAAAAAATGCAATTAAATATAAAATGAATGAAAATTTTAAAAATACAATTCAGGAAATAAATAAAATTGATACACTTTTTTATACGCTTGACCCTACAGCAACTCCAATTAATTGGTACAGCGGAGTTGCTTATTACCGGCTCAGCAATTATAAAGATGCAGGAATTGAGTTTTTAAAAGCATACCGAAATAATCCTTACCATCTTAAAACTTTAAATAATCTTGCAACATGTTACGTAAAAAACAATGAATATGATTTAGCTGAAAAATACTATAAAAAAACTCTTAAAATATCTCCCAATTTTGAAGATGCATTAAAAAATCTTTCAATAATTTATTATAAACAAGGTAAATATATTGAGTCATATAACTACTTGTCAAAATGTAAGATTCAATTAAATGATACAAAATATTTTTTGCTTGTAAAATCTTTAATGCCTTTTATTATTGATAATTTAATAACTAAAATCAACGATGATTTAATTATTAGCATCCTTAAAGAAATAAAAAAGACTGAAAAGTGGATGAAAGATATACACATTAAACACATTAACGAAAA
>PCSS01000106.1 GCA_002771395.1 Bacteroidetes bacterium CG23_combo_of_CG06-09_8_20_14_all_32_9
TGAGATCGCTTCGCTAAGTTCTCATTTACCCTGTTAAATAGTGTTAAAATTAAAAATACTGCCATAAAATTTGAATTATTTAACAGGGTAAACTACGGTTTTAAAATCTTGTCCGCCTCGAAAAATCTAATTTTTAGAACCCCTCTATAATTAATTGAATTTAACTTTGACAGGTCTTTAAGACTCTGTCGGGGTTTTTTCAAATAAATTTATTATGAGCAACAAAATACCAGTTTGCTTGCGGATTTAAGGATTTTTTCCAATTTGAAATATTTCAACAATCAAAATGTACAAATTTACCCCGTCAGATAATCGCATTGAATAACAAGATACTGCAAAAAAACAATATCTAACGGGGTAAAGTTACACTTGCTGAATAGTTATAAATAAAAAAATATTTTTTAAACTATATTTTTTTTATATTTGTAAGTTAAATTCAGGAATTAAAAAACTAACCACATGAACTATACAAAATACCTTTTGTTCATTTATTTTTTATTTTATTCAGGTATTTATTCGCTTGCACAAAATCCTAAACCTGTGGTAAGCGTAATAGAGCCATTCCCAACCTTAAATCCTAAATTGGATTCACTCTTGCATGAATGCAAAAAAGCAATAGCAGATACTGCCCGTATAAAGCTATATCTCGGAATTGGCGATATTTACGAAAATACAAAACCCGATTCTGCTATTTATTATTATCAAAAAGCACAATCGCTTGCCGAAAAAAAACTTGCAACTTCTCAATCTTCCACCATTAAAGTTATTAACACAATAAAAAAATATTTAGCTATCTCCTGCCGTTATATCGGTACTATATACTTATATCAAGGGCTTTATGACAAGGCTATTGAATATTATCTCAAATCTTTAAAAATTACGAAAGAAATTGGAGATAAAAAAGAAATGGCTAAGTGTTACAACAATATAGGCATGGTTCACGATAATGAGGGCAGTTACGACAAGGCAATAGAATACTATTTCAAATCTTTAAAAATCTTTGAAGAACTTTCGAAGCAAAACGAAGATATATTATTAAAGGGTGAAGCAAAAAAAGGAATGTCACAGTGTTACAACAATATCGGTATTGTTCACACTAAACATCACAACTACGATAAGGCAATTGAATATTATTTCAAATCTTTAAAAATCTTTGAAGAACTTTCGAAACAACAAGGAAATGCAGTATTAAGCCGGGAGGCAAAAAAGGGAATGGCTCAGTGCTACAATAATATCGGCAATGTTCATTATTATCAGGGTAGTTACGATAATGCTATTGAGTATTATCTTAAATCTTTAAAAATTAAAGAAGAACTTAATGATAAAAAAGGAATGTCAAATTGTTATAACAATATAGGTGGTATTTACATTATCCAAAGTAGCTACGATAAAGCAATTGAGTCTTATTTAAAATCTTTAAAAATCAGAGAAGAACTTGGCGACGAAAACGGAATTGCTCAGGTTTGGAGTAATATATCTGAATTACATATAACACTTGCCGATTCTGTTGCAGTTACTAACACTGAAAAAAATAAACACTACAACGAAGCTATTAAATATGCCTTAAAAGCTATTAATCTTGCCAAAGAAATTAATGCTATGTCTTTAGTTAATTGCAACGCAGCTCACCTTCAACAAGTTTACAAAGCTCTTGGTAATATATCCCAATCGCTATATTATGCCGAACTATTTATAGCTACCAAAGATAGTATGTTTGCAGGCGAAAAAACCATTGCCCTTGCTGAAATGGAAACTAAGTATAAGGCAGAAAAAAAACAGTTGGAAATTGATAAACTTGAGAAGCAAAAAGCATTAGATAACGAAACTATGCAAAGACAAAAGGCAGAAAGCAAACGGCAGCAAGTAATTATTTTTTCCTTTATTTTCGGATTTATTATAATATTAACATTCTCTGTTATAATTTCAAGACTTTTTCTTCAAAAGAAAAAAGCTAATGTTTTGCTGTTAAAACAAAGAGAAGAAATATCTACACAACGTGACGAGATTGAAGCCCAGCGGGATAAACTCAGTAACCAAAATAATTTGCTTACCGGGCAAAAAAAGGAAATTACCGACAGCATTATATACGCTAGACGAATACAGCAAGCTATGTTGCCTGACCTCTTCCTGACCCTCTCCAAAGAAGAGGGAAAAAGATCTTTCATTGGTGGAGGGTTGGATGAGGTCTTTATACTTTTTAAACCAAAAGATATTGTTTCCGGCGATTTCTACTGGGCGACCATTGTAGAGACAAGCCATGCCTTATCTCTACATGATACCCATAAAATTTTGGTGGTTGCAGTTGCCGACTGCACCGGCCATGGTGTACCCGGAGCTTTTATGAGCATACTTGGTATTTCATTTTTAAACGAAATAGTACGTAAAAAAGAAGTAACACAGGCATCGCAGATTTTAGACCAATTAAGGATTTCAATTATTGATGCACTTAAACAAAAAGATATTAGCAGTGATATTTCAACTTTGCTTAGTGTGAAAGACGGGATGGATATAGCTTTAGTTGCTATTAATATGGAAACATTAGAATGTCAATTTGCAGGAGCTAACAATTCGCTGTATATAGTTTCAAATTCCAAATTTCAAATTTCAAATTCAAGAAAACATAATTCAGAAGGTGATAAGTTAAGCGACAAAAGTTCAGGAAACCCGAAACCTGAAATCTCAAACCTGAAACCTGAAACTAATGACCTTTTAGAAATCAAAGGTGATAAAATGCCTGTCGCTATATATGTAAACATGAAACCCTTTACAAATAAATCAGTACAACTAAACAAAGGTGATATTATTTATTTAACAAGTGATGGCTATAAAGACCAATTCGGCGGACCTAATAATAAAAAATTCAAAGCAAAGCAACTTAAAGAATTGTTAATTGATAATTGTAACTTGTCAATGAAAGAGCAAAAGGACGTTTTGGAAAATACATTAGTAAATTGGATTGGAAGAGGAGAACAGATTGATGATATAACTATGCTCGGAATAAAAATATGATTGAAAAAGATAATTACCAATGCTCATGAAACACTAATGACGATTCGCTAAAGACTGATAACTAAATAAATACGAACAAAATACTATACTTTAAATTTTCTTATACAATCAGTAATATAATTCAACTGTTCTTCACTCAACTCAGTATGCATTGGCAACGATAACACTTTACCCGAAAGCATTTCTGTAACCGAAAAATCTTCATTTTTAAAATTATATTGAGAGTATGCTTTTTGCCTGTGAATTGGAACAGGGTAATAAATCATTGATGGAATATTTTTTTCCTGTAAATAATTGCGAAGTACATCACGTTTGTTATTCTCAATTACAATGGTATATTGATGAAATATATGTTCAGAGTTTGTTGAATGAACGGGGATTTTAATATATGGAATATTTGCCAGCGCTTTATCGTAATAATTTGCAGCCTTGTTTCGTGCTTTATTGTATTCATTAAGATATTTGAGTTTTATACGTAAAACGGCTGCCTGTATTGTATCTAAACGGGAGTTAACTCCAATACGGTCATGGTAATAGTGTGTTGTCATTCCGTGATTTGTAATGGAACGTATTTTTTGGGCAAGTTCATCATTATTGGTCATTAACGCACCGCCATCACCAAAGCAACCAAGGTTTTTTGAAGGGAAAAACGAAGTGCAACCAATTTGTCCTATTGTTCCTGCTTTTTTTT
>PCSS01000358.1:0-1193 GCA_002771395.1 Bacteroidetes bacterium CG23_combo_of_CG06-09_8_20_14_all_32_9
ATTAATAAAAACTTTATGTGTAACTTTGAATTTTTATGTATATATTGATAATATGTTAGGTTAACATTTTATAATGAGCGAATTTGACATAAGAGAAGAAAAAGCAGACGAAAACGATAAAGAAATTGAACGTAAACTTCGTCCAAATGTATTTGAGTATTTTTTTGGTCAGGAAAAAGTTGTTGAAAATCTTAAAATATTTGTAAAAGCTGCAAAAATACGCAGAGAATCGCTTGACCATGTGTTACTTCACGGACCTTCCGGACTGGGAAAAACCACGCTTGCCAACATTATAGCCAACGAAATTGGAGCAGGTTTAAAAATCACTTCCGGACCTGTGTTGGATAAACCAGGCGACCTTGCCGGATTACTTACCAACCTCGAATCAGGTGATGTACTTTTTATTGATGAAATTCACCGCCTTAGTCCTGTTGTTGAAGAATATCTGTATTCTGCTATGGAAGATTATCGCATTGATATTATGTTAGATAAAGGACCAAGTGCACGTTCAATTCAAATAACATTAAATCCATTTACATTAATTGGCGCCACAACCCGTTCAGGTTTGTTAACAAGTCCTTTACGTGAACGTTTCGGTATTCGCCTGCATCTTGAATATTATGTTGCCGAAATTCTTGATAGAATTGTAAAACGCTCCGCATCAATTCTTCAGGTTTCTATCGATGCAAATGCTTCTTTCGAAATCGCCCGTCGCAGCCGTGGAACCCCGCGTATTGCCAATTTATTGCTCAGACGCGTACGCGATTTTGCCCAGGTAAAAGGTACTGGTAATATTGATTTGAATATTACCCGGTATGCCCTTGATGCTTTAAATATTGACAAATACGGACTCGACCAAATGGATAATAAAATTTTAACAACAATTATCAATAAATTTAAAGGAGGTCCCGTTGGGTTAAATACAATTGCTACAGCCGTTGGCGATGATGCCGGAACTATTGAAGAAGTTTACGAACCATTTTTAATTCAGGAAGGATTTATAAAAAGAACACCGCGTGGAAGAGAAGTTACTGAATTTGCATACAAACATTTAGGAATAAAATTACCAAACACCGACCATTCACTATTTTAAATATGGGGACTTCTAAAAATTAACGACACGTCATTCTGAACTTGTTTCAGAATCTGATTATCAGGAAGTTAAAGATGCTGAAATAAATTCAGCATGACGA
>PCSS01000358.1:1222-4901 GCA_002771395.1 Bacteroidetes bacterium CG23_combo_of_CG06-09_8_20_14_all_32_9
TTTTTAGAAGCCCCCATATGATAAAAATTTTTGCAATTGTTGCTAGCGGACTTTTTGTAACAAATTGCATAAGCGAATGTGACCGCAAACTTGACGAAAAACATATTGAAACAGAAATATTGGGAAATATACTTTTAAATGGGCATAAAATGCCTTTATTTAACAAGCGGCAGTAGGCAATAGCAGGTCGGCAGTCCTGCCCCCTGTTGCTACTTACTGCCACAGTCTCCTGCATACTATATACAAATGGGTGAATAGTAGATGATAAGATATTAAATGGTTCAAAATAAAAGTTAAGAAAGAAGGATGCATCAACAAAAAATAACCGAAAAACAATTTGTTATTATTGTTGCCGGTGGTTCGGGACAGCGAATGGGAACTTCCACTCCCAAGCAATTCTTAAATTTGAACTGTAAACCTGTTTTAATGCATTCTGTTCAAAAATTTTACGATTATAATGCTGATATTTCAATAATAGTAGTATTACCATTGGAGCATATTTCTACTTGGGAAGCTCTGTGCAACAGCCATAGTTTTCATGTGAAACATAATATTATTCCAGGCGGCGAAACTCGTTATCAATCAGTTAAAAATGGTTTGGCTGCCGTTTCATCACCAGGACTTGTGGCGGTGCATGATGGAGTTCGCCCGCTTGTTAGTAATGAGCTGATTAGCAGAAGTTTTAAAGATGCGTTGAAAAATGGAAACGCAATTCCCTGTATTGATGTCAATGAAACTATTCGCGAAGTTTTACCAATCGGAAACAGGAAATTAAATCGTAATAAAATAAAATTAATTCAAACTCCGCAGGTTTTTAAAAGTGAAATATTGCAGAAATCCTATCAATTACCATTTTGTAACGATTTTACCGACGATGCATCTGTTGTTGAAAAAGCAGGTTATCAAATTAATCTTATTAAAGGCGAAAAGCAAAATATTAAAATAACAACAGAGTTTGATTTAAAGTTTGCTGAAATTTTTTTGAAAGAAACAGAAAGCGGTAACTTTTAAAAATGAACAATAACAAAGTTAAAATCTTATTTCTGCTTTTCCTTGTTGTGTTCATTGTTATTAACCATTTTTTTGGTTATCTTGGACATTACGGATGGGACGATATGGAATACGCCCGTCTTGCAAAACAATGGGCGGACGGTGTATTCGATTTATCGCTTAATCATTTTACTTATCGCTGGACAATTATCGGATTTACAGGAATATCTTACAAATTATTTGGAATGAGCGATTTTGCTTCGGCATTGCCATCTATGCTTATAACAACATTTTCGCTCGGGATTATTTTTTGGATAACACTACGAATGTCAAATTGGATTTCAATAATTGCCATGACACTGTTTGTATTAAACCAGTGGACAATTTTTTATTCCGATAAAATAATGACGGATTCTTATGTAACATTAGGCGTTTTGGGAGCATTTGCCACAATTTGGCATTACCGTTTCGAAAAACTTGGGAGATACACAATTCCTCATTCAATTGTTTTTGCAGGATTTTTGTTTTTCGCATTTTTATCTAAAGGAACTGTTTTTCTGATAATTCCGGTTCTGCTTTTTGTATTTATTTCAGATGTTTGGCAAAAACGAAACATTAAATTCTGGATTTTTTCAGTTTTTTCAGGGATAATTATTTTGGCAGGCTACTTTGTGTTATTGAAAATAAAAACGGGAAATCCGTGGGTACGTTTTGAAGCTATTTCGCAAAACAGTTATATTAATCCATGCCGTTACGATTTGTTGCCTTTAAGCGATTTATTTGAACGAATATCTTATAAATTCTGGCTTGAACTTATAAGACAAATTATGTTCACCGGTGTAATTTTTATTATTCCGGCACTTGCTTCGGTAAAATTTAAAGAGTGGCTTCGCATACCCGCACAAGAATCATTTTTTGTTTCAATAGCAGTGTTGGCAGTCCTTTCGGGCAACTTTATGACAACAAGTTTTTCGGCTTATGTTCCTATGTGTTTGGATGTACGACATTATTTGTTTATTTCTCCACTAATTGCATTAGCAGCCGCACCATTTACTTTCAGGTTTTTTCAATTACGTGAAAGCAGATTTATTTTATTCATTACATCTGTAATTTTGCTCTCTGTAGCTTTGTCATACAACTTTAGCGACGCTTTATATGTTATTGTTCCGATTTTTATTTTAATCGCTTTAAGAGCTTTTTTGCCGGTTATTTTACCGTTAAAATTAAGACAATTATTAATAGTGTTATTTTTAATTACTTTGTTTATTCAGCCGGTAACGGTTATGTTTAATAACCGAAATATAAAATTCAGAGATATAGGAATTATGATAAAATCTCATTTTTCGCAAAGCAACGAGAAAAATATTGTAATAACCGACCCGGTACTAAAAAGGATATCAGATTATTATCTTGAGTTTGATACTGTTAATACTCAGTTTGTAAGTTATTTTGATGTACCAAATTTCAAATTTAATAATAATGAGAAGATATTTATTTTGATAAACGACTATACAACATGGATGTCTGATATGTCTCCCCAACGATTGCCGTTATTTTTATTAAATTATAATGATGCACCTTACAGGAAAGTAGATTCTACCTCTAATATGAGACTTTACGAAATTCCAAAGTACGAATGTTTATTATTAATGTATAACAATGAAACAAATTTTACAAATAATTTTGAGGACGATTCGCTTTTAGGTTGGGATACTAATCCTGCCAGTTTAACAAAGGAAAAATATTTTACAGGTTTACGTTCCAATATTATTTTAGGTCAGGGTTATTCGTCCACTTTAGTTGAGCCGCTTGCGAGTCTTATTTCCGATTCTGCTTCATTGATTGATGTTACACTTTCAGCGGCAGTATTTCTTACTAATAGCGCAGATGGAAAAATGGTTATGTCGCTTGAAACTTCCAAAGGCAAATCGCTTCAATGGTTAGGTAAATCGCTTCGCAGTGAAATTCGCAATAGTAACGAGTGGAAGATTATAACTTATAAAAACCGAATAGCAATTCCTGCTGATACTTTAAAAGATGTTTTGTTCAAAATTTACTTTTGGAACGATAACAATAAACCGTTTTATATTGATGATATGAAAGTAAGTTTTAGAACCGTTAATCATTTTTAGTGAAACTTTGCACGGTAATATACTTTGCACGGGGTAAATTTAGGGGATTATGTCACTTTTTGAACTGGGCTTAAATATCAAATAAATCCCAAAACACAAAATGCAAATATCAAACAAAGCACAAATTCCAATTTTTTGCTTCAAATCAAAGTATTAAAATTATTTAGCTATTTTTAGACTTTTAAGAAATAACTATAGAAGGGTTCTAAAAATTAGATTTTTTCAACTTTGCCAAAGTTTCAAATTTTGGCAAAGTTATTAAAACCCGGAGTAGAGACACACGTCCGTGTGTCTCTACTTTTAAAAAACAATTAATATGTGAGTAATATTAAAATTGTAGTCAAACAAAGAAAAAGCAATTTTTAGAAGTTTCGTATAAATTAATATTTTCGTATATTGCAACATGCAATATTCATTGAAAATGAATATGAAATTTAAACTTATATATATTTTTTTATATCTTCTGAGTTCAACATTTTCGTTTGCCGGGAACTTTGTTACAGTAGATATTTCTGCTCCCGAAAATGTTAAAGCCGGAGCAGAATTCATTATTAACG
>PCSS01000221.1:0-147 GCA_002771395.1 Bacteroidetes bacterium CG23_combo_of_CG06-09_8_20_14_all_32_9
AATTGACATAAAAAATATTAACATTAGAAATTTTATCCTCTTTTTAAACTTGAATATTTGGTTACGTGAAAATATATATCTTTGCTATGGGGTATTGTAATAAAAAGTTTTATTAATTGTGCAACACAAAACAAAAAAATCTTGCTG
>PCSS01000221.1:162-3753 GCA_002771395.1 Bacteroidetes bacterium CG23_combo_of_CG06-09_8_20_14_all_32_9
AAAAAATATTTTTTAACAAAAATTTTTTATGCCCAAAAAGACGTCATTTTTTCTTTGCTTGAAGTCGGGAGTTCTGATATTACACAAAAGCAACTTGACGTATTGCATATTTTTTGCGATAAAGAATCTAAAACAATAATTAATCAAGTAAATGAACCACCAAACCACTTCTTAATTTAGGCTCAAACCATGTAGTTTTTGGAGGCATAATATTTCCTGAATCGGCAATATTGAACAATTGCTTCATACTTACCGGATAAAGTGCAAATGCTACTTTCATTTCGCCACTATCAACACGTTTACTGAGTTCGCCCAATCCGCGTATACCGCCAACAAAATCGATTCTTTTATTGGTTCGCAAATCTTTTATTCCAAGAATTTCGTCGAGAACAAGTTTGCTTAATACTGTTACATCAAGCACTTCAATAGGGTCGTTGTTGTTGTAAGTTCCTTGTTTTGCTGTTAAGGAATACCATTTTCCATCTAAGTACATTCCAAAATTATGAAGATAATTAGGCTTGTAAACATCTTTTCCACCATAGGTTACAGTAAATTTATTTTTAAGTTTTTCAATAAATTCTGATGATGAAAGTTCGTTTAAATCTTTTACAACGCGGTTATAATCGATTATAGAGAGTTGATTATCGGGAAAATGTACAGCCATAAAATAATTATATTCTTCGTTTCCGTTGTAGTTCTGATTTTGCAAGCGTTTTTCTTTTCCAACAAGAGCGGCGGCGGCAGTTCTGTGATGACCATCGGCTACATAAGTATTTGGGATATTTGCAAAAAGTTCAATTATTCTTTTAATAATTTTTTCCTCACTAATTACCCAAAAATGATGTACAACTTTATCGGTAGTAGTAAAATCGTATCCAGGTTTTTCGTTTTTTACAATGGTTTCTACAATATTATCAATTTCGTTTACAGCACGATAGGTAAAAAATACAGGTTCTATATTTGCATTTGTAATACGTATATGCTTCATTCGGTCTTCTTCTTTATCTTTTCGTGTAAGTTCGTGTTTTTTAATGATATTGTTCAAATAATCATCTACTCCGGCACAACCAACTATTCCGTACTGAGTTTTTCCGTTCATAGTTTGTGCATATATATATAGGTGTTCATTTTTATCGGGAACAAACCAGCCGTTTTTAATAAAAATCTGAAAATTATCTTTTGCCTTTTTGTAAACTATTGATTCATGCTCATCTGTTCCTTCGGGTAAATCAATTTCAGGCTTGGTAATATGGAGCAGCGAATAAATATTCCCTTTAGCCTCTGTGCGAGCCTCATTAGAACTTAAAACATCGTAAGGACGGGAAGCTAAATTTTTTATAATTTCTACAGGTGGACGTAATCCTTTAAAAGATTTAAGAATAGCCATATTGTTATTAAAATTTTTGTTACTACTCTGCCATAGACAGTTTTTTGAAAATGGCAAAGTTACATTGTTTCATTGCTTTATTTTACTAATTACCGGTTACCGACTTTGTAAAGGTTACGGCGATTACCGCTATTTTTCTTTCGCGGGCGGCTGCGGGACTATAAACAGAGTTTCTTAAGTCGTTTAAATTATCGCTTACACCTTTTACTACCATTTCTTCACCAAAAGCCTGGCATTTTATAGTTAAAGTAGTTCCTCCTTTATCCGTTCTGTTTAAAAAAGGTATAAAAATACCGTTTTTATATTCCCTAAAGAAGTTTACAAGGCTTTGTGTTCTTCTTTTTGATAAATTAATATTATATGAATTGCTGTTTAACGGGCTGGCAAAACCCTTAATTGTAATTTCAATATTTTGTCCGGCAGTAAGAAGTTGCTCCATAAGTTGAGTAAATTTTACAAGTTTGTTAAAGTTTTTTTCTACGCTATCAATAAAGAAATTTTCAATATCAATTAATGCCTTGTCTTCCTCATCATCTTTAAGATTTTGCGACCACATTTTTTTGTAATCTCTGCGAAGGGCTAAATAATTTTCGGCGGTAGCGGCATAATTAAGATTTGTTGTTGTGTCCCATGTTTTGGGATTTGGCTCGTCGTTATGAAAAAACAATGAAATAGGGATTAATTCAACTGTTTTTTGTTTCAGTTTTTTTTCAAGTTTTATATCAGGTACAGAATCTTGCCTGGGTTTTGGAAGCGTAATTTGAAATAAATCGTTGCAGCATCCTGCCGTTGAGGCAGTTTTATCAAATGTTCGGTTTGATGAAAAATATGCATATCTTCTATCAGACGAAATGTTATAAAACACATCGTAACTGCTGGAGTTGAGAGGGGAACCCAAATTTTGCGGATATTTCATCTGTTCAAAGTTGCCCTGAGCCGAAAAAATATCTGTACCACCAAGGTTATCAAACCACTCGCTTGAAAAATACATGGTTTGAGTTTCATCGTCGTAAAATGGGCAACATTCGTTGTCAATACTATTTATGCTTTTCCCGAAATTTACAGGCTCACCATACATTCCCGAACTATCAACAGGACTATACCAAAGGTCGAGTTTACCTAAGCCACCTGTTCGGTCAGATACAAACAAAAGAAAATTTCCCTTTGGTGTTTTTGCAAAGCATGGGTTTGTTGTTGAAGCACCCTGTATATTAATATTTTCGGGTAATAAAACAGGTGGTTGCCATTGTTGCGAAATCATTTCAGATTGATATAACTGGCATTGAAATTTACCTGGCTTACGATTACAGGCGGCAAAAATTATTTTTTGAGTTCCGGTAATAAAAGTAAAACTTGAGATATTTTTATCGGGGATATTTATATTATTGTCTAATGTATTTACAATGAATATACTGTCTGTTTTATGGTAAGATTTAATTTTTGAGAAGTATGTTAAGCTGTCTTGTAAACTTTCGGGACGAAGAGTGGTTATGTACTTTAATGTGTCGCTAAAATCAGCTATCTGAAACTCGCTGTAGGGGCTGTTGAAGGTTGAATCTAACCGTTTAAACGGAGTTTCAACGGGGTCGAATGTTAAAAAAAGAGCATTTTCGCATGATGTAATTTCGTGGCGTGCTTTTTCGGTGTAATAATCTTTATTTTTGATATTTGCATTAAAGTATTTACGGTAATTCAATTGTGCTTTTTGGTATGAGCCTAAACTTTTTTGAACACTTGCGAGCCAAAACGATGAAAGCGGATATCTTTTTATTTCGCGGTCGGCAACAAACCGGTACCATTTTTCGGCAAGCAAATAACTGCGGTTCATGCGGGCGGCTTCGGCAAGTTTCCATGCTACAGGCGGAGTTTCGTTTATCTGAATTGCCTTATTGTAGAAATACACAGCGGCTTCAAAGTTTTCGGCTTCAAAAGATTTTTTTCCGTGATGAAGTAACTGCCTTATTGTTTGTGCCTGCATAACATTTAATAAAGCAAGAAATAAAACAGGTATGATGAAAATTTTCTTCATTTACTTTTGCAAAGTTTAAAACAAATGTAAATTAAAAACGGGATATAGTTATACATTTTTTTCAGATTTCAGATTTTTCAACAATCAAAATGTACAAATTTACCACGTAGGATATTCACCCCGTTAGATATGCTTTAAAAAAGTATCAATAACTATGAAATAAATTATCTAACGG
>PCSS01000351.1:0-681 GCA_002771395.1 Bacteroidetes bacterium CG23_combo_of_CG06-09_8_20_14_all_32_9
AAAAAACACAGTATTCGCTTTATGCATTAACCTATCTTGCAAAAAAATACAAGAATGGTCCGGTTTTAATTAACGAAATTGCCCAAGCTGAAAAACTCCCGAAAAAATTTCTTGAAACCATTCTTCTTGAGCTTAAAAATACAGGTATTGTAAGCAGTAAAAAAGGCAAAGGCGGTGGATATTATCTTATTAAAAAGCCCGAAAATGTTAATTTTGCTGAAATTATCCGTTTATTTGATGGTGCAATCGCCCTGCTTCCTTGTGTTACATACAATTACTACGAAGCGTGCGACCACTGCAAAAATGAAAACTTATGCGGTATTCGTGCAGTTGTTAAAGAAATAAGAGACAAAACTGTTGCAATTCTTAAAAAAACAACTCTTAAAGACGTAATTGACATGGAAAATTTGTTAAAATCGTAATTCCATAACATTATGAAACATCCATGACTATTTAAAGACACACAAGGGAATGCTCATATTTAAGGTTGAGGTTAAGATTGAGGTTGAGAAAGATTGGGAAAACAAGATTGAAAAAGATTGATAAGACAAGATTGTTAAATTGTTCCATTGCTACTACTGCATAACAATGAAGCAATGAAGCAATAAACAATATAATCATCAGTTTACCCTGTTAGATAGGATACATATTATTGGTTATCCTAAATCAAGCGATTATCTA
>PCSS01000351.1:703-4227 GCA_002771395.1 Bacteroidetes bacterium CG23_combo_of_CG06-09_8_20_14_all_32_9
TGAATGACAGTGAGTTTTTTTTGAACAACAAATTACTAAAATATAAAACAAATGAAAAATATTATTTTAACTGTATTTTGTTTGGTTTCAGGAGTTGTAATGAGCCAGCAGGAAGCACGTTTATTGAGATTTCCTGCTGTTTCCATCAACAAAATAGTATTTAGTTATGCAGGCGATTTGTATTCCGTTTCAACTACCGGGGGTGTCGCCCGAAAACTTACTTCTCATATAGGATATGAAATGTTTCCTCATTTTTCGCCCGACGGTAAATGGCTCGCTTTTACCGCACAATATGACGGTAACACCGAAGTTTATGTAATGCCTTCGGAAGGCGGTGAACCCAAACGACTTACATTTACTTCAACACTTGGTCGCGATGATATTTCTGACCGCATGGGCCCAAATAACATTGTAACCTCATGGACAAATGACAGTAAAAAAATAATTTATCGCTCACGCAAACAATCATGGAACAGCTTTATAGGACAACTTTTTCAGGTTCCCATTGATGGTGGTATGTCCGAACAACTTCCATTGCCTGAGGGTGGTTTTAACAGTTTTTCTGCCGATGGTAAAAAACTTGCTTTTAACCGCGTTATGCGCGAATTTCGTACATGGAAATATTATAAAGGCGGAATGGCGGATGACATTTGGATTTACGATTTTGATACAAAAAAAACTGAAAATATTACAAAAAATATATATCAGGATATTTTTCCAATGTGGGTAAATAATGAAATTTATTTTTGCAGCGACCGCAACCGCACAATGAACCTTTTCTCTTATAATATTACTTCAAAAGAAACAAAAAAAGTAACAAATTTCACTGAATATGATGTAAAATTTCCTTCTTTAGGCGATAATAAAATTGTTTTTGAAAACGGCGGATTTATTTATTTGTTTGATGTTAAAACACAGGCTCAATCGAAAGTTAATATCATTATTAACGATGATAATTTACAGGGACGAAATCAACTTAAAGATGCATCAAAATATATTAACGATTATGGTATTTCGCCTGACGGAAGTCGCATGATTTTCTCGGCACGCGGCGATTTATGGTCTGTTCCTGCCAAACAGGGAATCACAAAAAATTTAAGCCAAAGTTCAGGCATACACGAACGTTCATCAGCATGGTCGCCTGATGGTAAATGGATCGCCTTTCTTTCGGATGTTACAGGCGAATACGAAGTTTATATCCAAAAAGCTGATGGAACTGCTGTCCCTGTTCAATTAACAAAAAATGCCGATACTTATAAGTTTTCCGTTTTATGGTCGCCCGACTGTAAAAAAATTCTTTTTAACGATAAAAAATTCCGTTTACAATATGTGAACGTTGATTCAAAAACAGTAACTCTTGTAAATCAAAGCAAAACCTGGGAAATAACAGATTTTTCGTGGTCGCCCAATAGCAAATGGATTGCTTTTTCCGATAGAACTTTAACTTCAACAATGTCGCAAATTTCATTGTATAACATTTCTTCAAAATCAATTTCAACCGTTACCGATACATGGTATAATTCTTCACAACCATACTTTAGTACTGACGGAAAATATTTATTTTTTATTTCCGACCGTGATTTTAATCCAACATATAGCGAAACCGAATGGAATCATTCATATTCCGATATGTCACGAATTTACCTTATTACCTTGCAAAAATCTATTCCAAATCCTTTAGGACCCACAAACGACGAAGTTGACATGAACCCTCAATCGGACAAAAAAACTGACGATAAAATTATAGTTCCAGATGTTAAAATTGACCTTGACGGAATTCAACAACGCATCGCAGCATTTCCTATAAAAGCAGGAAATTACTGGAATATTAGCCAGGTTGACGACAAATTATTTTATCAATATTCATCAAAAGAAGAACCCGAAAATATTATAAAATTTTTCAATTTAAAAGAAAAAAAAGACACTTCGTTAGGACAATCTGATAATTATGAAATTACTGCAAACAAAAAGAAAATGCTTGTTAAAAAAGAAAACAAATACTTTGTTATTGAAATTCCTTCAACCGAAATTAAAACCAATAAACCTGTTGAACTTTCAAATATGAATGTTCTGATTGATAACAAAGCCGAATGGGAACAGATTTATGATGAAGCATGGAGGCAGATGCGCGACTTTTTTTACGACCCTAATATGCACGGTGTTGATTGGAAAAAGATGCACGACAAATATTCGGTTTTATTGCCTTATGTTAGCAACAGAAATGACCTGAATTATTTGATTGGCGAATTGATTGGTGAATTAAATATTGGTCACACATATACAGGCGGAGGTGATAAACCTGCACCCGAAAAAGTTTATACGGGATTATTAGGTGCAAAAATCAGTAAAGATGCTTCGGGATATTTTAAAATTGATAAAATTCTTGAAGGACAGAATTGGGATAAAAATTTACGTTCACCGCTTACAGAAGTCGGCTTAAATATTAAAGAAGGAGAATTTATTACAGCCATTAATGGAAAATCGGTAAAAGATGTCGCCGACATTTACACTTTGCTTTGGAATACTGCTGAAAAAGAGGTTGAACTCACAATTTCACCAGTTGCAAACGAAGCATCGGCAAGAAAAGTGATTGTTATTCCGGTAAAGGATGAAAACCCCCTGTATTATTACAATTGGGTTCAGGAAAATATTAAAAAGGTAAATAAATCTACTAACGAGCAGGTTGGTTATGTACATATTCCCGATATGGGCGTTGAAGGACTTAATGAATTTGCAAAATATTTTTATCCTCAACTTGCTAAAAAAGCTCTTATTATTGACGACCGTGGAAACGGTGGAGGAAATGTTTCACCTATGATAATTGAACGTCTTCGGCGCGAACTTGCATTTATGGGCATGGCACGAAACCAGACAGAAGGGAATACAATTCCAGAACAAATGCTGCTTGGACCTAAGGTTTTACTTGTAAATAATTATTCCGCTTCGGATGGTGATTTGTTTCCGTTTCAATTTCGCAAAACAGGCTTAGGCAAAATTATTGGTGTTCGTACATGGGGCGGCGTAGTTGGTATAAGAGGTTCGTTACCATTTATTGATGGTGGCTTTTTAACTAAACCTGAGTTTGCTCATTATGCCACCGACGGTAGCAATTGGATTATTGAAGGTCATGGTGTTGAACCTGATATTATTATAGATAACGACCCTGCCAAAGAATTTGCCGGCGAAGATGAGCAACTTAATAAAGCAATTGAAGTAATTATGCAGGAATTAAAAGATAAACCACGGGAAAAAGGAAAAATTCCGGCTTTCCCCGATAAAAGTAAATAATTTGTAACTCAGCCACATACAGTTTTTTGAAAATACCAAAGTTATATTTTTTATTTCCTCATTGTTCATTGTTTTATGTTTATTGATTTATTATTACATTGTTTACCCCGTTGGATATTGTTTTTGGTTCGTTCTTACTGGTGAGAAAATAAATTATCCAACGGGTGAATTTTTAATCTTTCTAACAGGTTAAACAATAATTTTGGCAATTTAGTTACAAGGCTGAATAGTGTTTG
>PCSS01000319.1:0-147 GCA_002771395.1 Bacteroidetes bacterium CG23_combo_of_CG06-09_8_20_14_all_32_9
TTTGTTGCCGAGGGTGTTATATATTTCTATGCTGTTTGTTTTTTCGGAATTATCAGAAAGACAAATGGTGAAGATTCCCTTATTGGAATTGGGATATACTTGTATGTTTCTTGAATAATTATTTTCATTAATGCCTACCGGGGAATA
>PCSS01000319.1:271-3695 GCA_002771395.1 Bacteroidetes bacterium CG23_combo_of_CG06-09_8_20_14_all_32_9
TATATAATTTTACCCCGTTGGGGTGCAGAATAAAAATTATTTGATAACGCCCAACCATTATTTTCATCAGTAAAATACAGACCTGAAATATGACCATTACCTTCACTGGAAATATTTGCCCAGTAATGAGTATTTAGTAAATCATCTGTACAATATATACCACTAAAACCACAACCAAAACGAAACTTATTATTATCAATAATATACATACTATAGAAGTTATCTGATACAAAATCCCATTGATAAAAATCCCAAGTATTACCACCATCACTAGTAACCAATAATGCTGGTACTGTTTCAATAAGAGGCTCCCAATATAAAGCATATAATGTATTATGGTTTAGTATAAATAATTTAACACCAGTTACACCTGAGTAACCAGAACGTATAATAGAATAATTATTATTGATTATTTTAATAATACTAGCGTTAGCTGTATTAATCAAATAAATTGTACTATCATTTTCCATTTTTGTGTCAGAAATTGATGTGTTAATAGTATCTCCAAAAAACTTAAAGTCCCATGTGTCACCTCCATTTTTTGTAATAAGAAGTGTGCTAACCGAATCTGAATTGTAACCACTTGAAAAAACATTTTTGCAAGCAATAACACCATTATTTTCATTAATAAAATCAACAGATGTAAATTTTCTTGTTGTATATTGTGGTGCAGGTGGATACAACTGCATATTCCATGATGTACCTCCATCAGTAGTTTTAAATATTTCTGCCTCACTTATTATCCAACCTGTATTTTCATTAACAAAAGAGCATGCTATTAAATTATTGGTAGTTGGCGAATTAAGCGGTAACCATATTTGCGAATAAGCAAAAGTATTATTTAGTAAAAATAATATTAGAATTATTGTTCTCATTGTTTTATAATTTTATACGTAAATAATTTATAATTATTCGATTTTATATCAAAATACTTCAATTTAATAAAATACAACCCCGATTGGTTTTTTGAAAAATTATATTGATATGAATAATTGCCAACAGGCTGTAAAACATTCATTAACAAATCCCTTACTAGATTACCAGTATAATCATAAATTGATATACTTACAGCATAAAAATTTTTTAAATCATATTGAATATTTATATATTTATTTGACGGATTGGGATAAATACTTATTTTAAAGTCAGAAAGTATATTATTTTGTTGTATAAATTCATTTAGATTTGTATCATTATTATTATTCGTTTTTTTTAACATATTGATAGAACTGCCATCTGACAAACAATAGGGGCTTGCATCTGCAAATAATTCTCCATTTTCGACTATTGTTTCTGTAATTTGTATTTCTTTATCTGTTCGCAAAGTCAATTTACCTCCAATATTTAATAAAACATTATATACAATGAAAGTGCAATTAATCCCATCTTTAAACAAATCACTACCAGGTGGATAAATTTCATCATTATCAATGTATATTATATCATCAAAATAATCTTCAATAATAATGTCATGAAAAAAATAAGATGCAATTAATAATTTAATTCTTTCAATTTGACCCAATGTTAAATTTTGTAAACAAGGTATAGGTGTACAAGACATAATATTAGTGATATGGAGTTCATGATTAATAAAACTCCATTGATCTTGTATACAAACAGAGCTACTCCCATCAGGTAACCAACTCGCATAACAGTCGTTTATACTTACGCTTGCAGACCGTGTAACTATATCTGGAGGAGTATCACAAACATAATCACCACAAGTTTCACAATTACTTGGTCCAGTTTCTAAACAAATATCACCTTCACCAGGTTCTGGTATATCTTTCTCTACAACACACCCCCGGTACGTATGATATAAACCTAAAATATGACCTATTTCATGTGATAATACTTTACCACAAGTTAAATTATATTCAATAAAGTTATGAGTCTTTATGCCACCAATAACAACAGTTGTTCCTATACCAATCCCACTAGCCTGAGCATAATTTAGTCTATTATGCCCCCAAAGAAAAATATTTATAGCATTTGGGTTACAATATTGTAATATATCAGAGTTACCATCATTATCCTGATCATTCCATGCATCACTATTATAAATTTGACTATTACGTATTTCATCAGTTCCGAGCAAAGAAAAACATATACCAAATGGATAATAATCATTAGTAAAATCATCAAGAGTTGTTACTAGGTCTTCATACGACAACCCACCTGAACCAGCAGTTTCCTTAATCAGATGTACAAAAATTCTAAATACATAATTATTGCTTTCATCTACTGGCACTCTATTACCCAAAGGTATTGTGTCAAAAAAACATAGATTATCTGTTGTTTCACAAAACGAATTAATATTTTGAGAAAACAATAAGTTATTTCTACAAAAAATTGATATTAGTAATATCACGAATATTTTTCTTAACATAATTATCATTTTTTATTTTGTTTTAACTCTAATAATTCCGATTCAATATTATTAAGAACTTTTTTAAGTTCAATAATATACAATGTTAACTCTTCCACTTTTTTTAAAAGCAGAATATTCATTTCGGCTAAATCTAATCCGTTTTTTTTCATTTCTTCTGCAGAAGGGATATCGGGCAAATGATTACAGGTATCAATATAATTTTCCAGTTCATTTAAAGGCAGTAATTTATAGTTATTGTCAAAAACATCATCTGGCCAACTTCCTATTTGTGTAACTGCAATTTTTTTACACACAATTCTACCATCAACGGATAATTTATAATCAATATAATATGGACTTGTAATTAGAAGAGATTGTCCTATAATAACATTTCCAGTAGTATTTGTATTATGAATATCCGTTCCATTTTGTTGCCACAATCCAATACCTGCACTTGCCGAAGAAATTGGTGTTAAAATGCCATTTGTACCAACCTGTATTAAATTTGTTCCAGTTGAAGGTGCTAATGAAGATATGCTTACATAGCCATTGCTTAAAATTGTCATTGCTTTATGTTGCATTAATTGAGCATCAGAATAGCTAATATCAGAAGAACCGTTATTTGAACTTACTGGAATAAAATATATATCACCTCCAATACTATTGCTTATTACAGCACCGCCGTTATGAATGCCGTCTGAATTAAATTTCCATGTATTGTCAACAAGACGGGAAGCATTAAACCCGATATATGATGTTCCATATCCTAAATCAGCACCGGAAGAATTACCTATAGAAAATTTAGAACTGCCTGCACCTACCTGTAATGTACTCATTGGATTTGTTGTCCCAATCCCAACATTTCCATTACAAAGTATTTTCATTATATTATTATCATATAAGCTGTTAAATAAAATATAACCTGATGAGTCATTATTATTTATATTAAATATCATGCTGTTTTCGTCACCTGTAACACGAAAAACAGCATTCCCTGGTTGTGAATTAGGTGCAAAATCCCATGCACTTTTTGCTATTCCTATTTCTAATTTA
>PCSS01000245.1 GCA_002771395.1 Bacteroidetes bacterium CG23_combo_of_CG06-09_8_20_14_all_32_9
ATTCAAAAAGCAAAAATAAGCGGAACGGGTTGGGTTTCGGTAAATAATTCGAATCACTTTGGAATTGCAGGTTACTACGCTATGATGGCTTTACAGGAAGACATGATTGGAATTACAACAACAAATGCAAGTCCACTTGTTGCACCAACCTGGAGCATTTCAAAATTTTTAGGGACAAACCCGATAGCAGTCGCCATTCCAGCCGGAAAAAATCCGCCTTTTGTTGCCGATTTTGCCACAACTCCCATTACACAAGGGAAACTTGCACTTATTGAAAGAAAAGGTAAAAATTGCCCAACAGGATATGTTCAGAATAAAACAGGGCACCCTTCAACAAACCCAGGTATTTTAAAACAAGGCGGTGCAATTGTTCCGCTTGGAAGCGATTACGGGCATGGAAGCCATAAGGGATATTGTTTGGGTGCTATTGTTGATATTTTATCTTCTGTTTTGGGAGGTGCTAATTTCGGTCCATTTACACCGCCACAGGTCGCTTTTCTGCCATTACTGGAAAAATCAACAGGAAAAGGAATAGGACACTTTTTTGGTGCTATGCGTATCGATGCTTTCAGACCGGCAAATGACTTTAAAAATTCTATTGATGAATGGATTGAAACTTTCCGAAACGCAACACCAATCCAAGGACACAAAAAAGTGTTAATACCCGGCGACCCGGAACGTAAAATGACTGAGATAAATATGAAAAAGGGCATTTCTATTATTCCCGATGTTGAAAAAGAACTTCTGAATATTGCTGAAAAATATCACATTAAATTTTTAAATGAAACATCCATGACTATCAGTTAATAATAGTTAACAATCAATTAAGAGTAGTTAATAGTTGTTAATAATAGTTAATATCGGTTAAGATCGGTTACTATTGTAAACGTTATTAATTGTTATTAACCTTTCTTAATTGTTTTTTAACTTCTATTAACCGTTTATTAACCTTATAAAGACACACAAGGGAATGCTCATATTTAAGATTGAGGTTAAGGAATGAGATTGAAAAAAGATTGATACTATTTACCCCATCGAAGTACGAATTAAGTACGAAGTTACGAATTACGAAAAAAGCAAATTCGTAGTTCGTTAGCCCGCCCCGTTAGATAGCGTAAAAATTCACCCCGTTGGATAATTTATTTTCTCATCAGTAAGTACAAACCAAAAACAATATCCAACGGGGTAAACAAGTATTACGATTAAATATTTTATAAAATTAAATATATGATAGATAGATAGAAAAATGAAAAATTTTTGCTCAAAATTGATTTTGGGGAGTACAACCTACAAAATTATTATTATTTTTGTCCCGATTTTAGAAAATTGGTTAACGGGTTCTGCCATTTTTTAAAATCAAAATAAAAAAAATGAATTTTTAGAACCCACCATAATGTCAAATCTTTTTTATATCTTTGCACTACTAATTATCATACATCATGGCAATTATTTTACGCTTTACAATTATCTTTTACTTTGTATTTTTTTTAGTCTTTAATGCTAACTCACAAAATCATATTAAGCAAAACAATACGCTTGGTTCGGAACTTTTTGCCGATGCTCCATACCGAATGCAAAAATTTGATAACCTCGGAAATATAGCTCCGTTACCAGTTTATATTTACATTCACGAATCGGAATGCATTTATTGTAACAACGAACTGGCATACATTGATATTAAATTGAAAAACGCCGTCGATGCATCTTTTAATCAACTTGTTTTATTTAACAACTACAGCCAATCCCAATTTTTAGCCATTTTTAAAAATAAATCTGTAGATGATTATACCTGCGGAAGCCAATCGTTTGATAATAGTTTACCTGTTGCCGATATAGAACATACTATTAAATTTACCGCCGATACTAACTGGTGGATTCCTCCTGTACCCATTGTTGATATTACTCAACGATATTTTTATTTTACTATCCTTATTCCACCTGAGTTTTTACAAAATCTTACCGATATTTTTGATGTAGAAGTTACGTTTGGGTTGGATTATGAAGTTGATCAATATGTATATTCACGTGTATTTCGTGAAACCACTATGCTACCTTCTGTTCCTCAATGGTATCGTGGCGATACGCATTATCACACGTATTTTACGCAAAACCTGGCTGAAAATGGGTTACCGCTTGATGCAGTAAAATATTTTGCTGCTGCAACCGGAATTAAATGGCTAATTGCTACCGACCACAGTTGCGATTTCGACAATTATGGGGTAAGCATGAACGATAATTGGAATCGCTTAGGGCACGATGTTTTGGATTTGAATTCACAAGATAGCTCATTTATATTGATTCGAGGAATGGAAATGTCGGTAAATAATTCGGCAGGAAACAATGTTCATGCCCTTGTATATCCAAATCCTCAAGGTCCTTTTTCACTTCCGTATATAGGCGATGGAAACGGTGATACACAGACATCATCGGTAAACATTTCTATGATGCTCGATTCTTTGAAAAAATATAATGGTTTCTGTTATGCTGCTCATCCTTTTGCTGAAAAAGATGTATTGTCAATATGGGTAAATGGAGACGTTTGGAACTTATCCGATACCCTTTTACCATTAGATGGTTCACCACACCCTTCGATGGGTACTGTTATTTGTAATGACATTAATACATCTTCAGATATCTACACTTTTTCTGATTCAACTTTGTTTTCACCCAATTTAGTTGGTGGACAATTGTGGAATATGTGGAATGCCCTAAGTTCTGCCGATGGCGAAAATAATCCGTGGGATGTAATGAATGAATCGGGAATAACCGGTTTTACAATGCTCGATTTTACCGACCCTGCTTCACATAATTATCGCTTTAATCAGAATTTAGATGTTTATAAGGCTATTATTCGAAGAGGGTTGATTATGAAAAATCAAAATCCCACTTTATTAAACTGGAAATTTTTTATGGAAGCCGGCAGCGATGCTCACGGGTCGTTTAACTATTCTAATACCTGTTTAACGTATGGATTCGGAAGTGTTAGCGATAATGCTATTGGCCGTTTATCAACGCTGGTTTATGTACCTCAGGGCATGGGAATAAATGGAAGCCATGTGCTTGAGGCATTACAAAAAGGACATTTGGTTTTGTCATCCGGACCTATAATTACAATAACTTTAACCGATAATAACGGGCATGAATTTTTGCCCGGCGATGATGCAGTTTTTAACTCATCAGATTTATTAAATGTTTTTGTAAATTTTAACATCGTAACTACTCCTGAATTTGGAACAGTAAATGAAATTTTACTTTTCGGAGGAACCGAAAACGGTGAAGTTTCAGTTTCGCTTCCTGTTTTTACCGGAACTTATCAGATAAGTTTAAACTCCTTATTGCAACAACTTTGGCCATCAGGAATAGAAAATGATAAATATTTTTATTTGCGTACTCAACTTAGTTGCATTAAATATTATTATAGTTTAGCATCAATTTATAAGCGAAACTTTGATATTTTTAGCAGCTATACCAACCCTATTTGGATTAAGATTAGTTTATTTTCAGCAACTAATGAAAATTATTTGTCAGAAGTTTCCATTAGCCCAAATCCTGCTACTGACTATGTTTATGTCGCTTTTTTTAAACCTGTAAATGAAGTTTCTCAAGTTGAAGTTATTTCAACGGATGGCAGAGTAATTTCTTGTCCGTTTTACTTTTCAGAACAAAGAGTTAAAGTAAATGTTTCTAAACTTTCTCCAGGAATTTACAACATAAAAGTGATAGCTAATAAATGGGTATTAAATACTTGGTTTGTGAAAAAATAATCTTGCTAACCCTTTATATATACTATGAATGGTAATAATTTTAACTTTTTATTTTTTTTATGGACATTGGAGAGGGAAGTTTAAATGTAAAGTTAAAATCGTTACCGTTTTAAGTATAATCACTTTTTAAATCAATGCTTTCATTTTATAAACTATCTAACAGGGTGAACTTCGCTGTCATTCGCTTGTAAAACTACTGTATGACCCTATTGTATGACTATTGAATGACTATTGAATGACTATTGTATGACTTTTGTATGACTATACAAAAAACGTAATTTACTACCTGTTGCATTATATCAAGGACTTATTTTCAACTAACTTTTAGAAATGGTCTTATCTGTAAAATCTTTCTATCTGCGAAAAGAAGAAATTGCTTTCAATCACGGCATTTTCGTCACTGTCCGAACCGTGAACTGCATTTTCCTGTACCGATGTTGCAAACATTTTACGTATAGTGCCTTCGTCGGCATTTGCCGGGTTGGTGTTGCCAATTAGTTTGCGAAAATCGTTTACAGCATTCTCTTTCTGCAAAATTGCAGCAACAATTGGTCCTGATGACATAAATTCAACTAAATCTTTATAGAAAGATTTTTCAGCATGAACTGCATAAAATTTTTCGGCTTGCGATTTTGAAATATGAAGCATCTTTATCGAAACAAAATGAAAACCTGCTTTATTTATTATCGATAGTATTTCGCCAATGTGTTCGTGGCTAACGGCGCAAGGCTTAATCATTACAAATGTAATGTTTCCCATATTAATTTTTAATATTTTTAAAATGCCAAAATTATATTTTTCAATTGATTCTACAAACCAAAACCTTATCTTTGCTGCAATAAAAAAACAAGAATAATGCAGAACCAACTACAACTCAATTTTAAGCAAATAAAAAATCTTATTTCCAATTCCAAAAATATTTGCATTGTTACCCATTTTAACCCCGATGGTGATGCAATTGGCTCATCGCTTGGTTTGTATCATATTTTATTAGAAATGGGAAAAGTAGTTAATGTTGTAACTCCCAACGAATATCCCGAATATTTAATATGGCTTCCGGCAAACCATAATATTGTAAAATACAGTTTGCAAAAAGAAAAAACTCATGGAATAATAAATTCAACTAATTTATTTATTTGTATTGATTTTAATGAATTAAAACGTACGGGTGATTTATTTGAGATTCTTGGAAAAAATAGAGTAAAAAAAATATTAATTGACCATCATCCCAATCCCGAAAATATTTTTGACGTTCAGATTTCCGATATTAGCGTAAGTTCAACAGTGGAATTGGTTTACGAAACTATAATACAATGCGGGTTTGAGCAATTTATTTCTTTAAATGCCGCCATCTGTCTTTTTACAGGATTACTTACCGACACCATTTCATTTAGCGTAAATTGCTCTAATCCGCGAACTTTTGAAATAGCGGCAAAGTTGCTCTCGTTTGGTATTGATAAAGAAGAAATTCACCGTAAAGTTTTCGATAACTTTTCGGCTAACAGAATGAGACTTCTTGGCTATACGCTTGGCAAAAAAATGGTGATTTTACCCGAATTTGGAACCGCTTATATGTGGTTAACAAATGATGAGTTAAAAGATTTTAATTTTCAGATGGGCGACTCCGAAGGATTTGTAAATTATCCGCTTTCCATTAAAGGAGTGAACTTTGCAGCACTTTTTATGGAACGCAAAGACTATATAAAAATTTCGTTTCGTTCGCGCCGAAATATTCCTGTAAATAAAATTATCAGCACTCACTTTTCGGGCGGCGGACATAAAAATGCAGCAGGCGGCGAGGAATACAAACTGAACATGGAAGAAACAATTAAAAAATTCGTTTCTATTTTACCCCAATATGCAGAGATTTTGAAACCATCTTACAATTTATGATTTAAGATTAAGGAATGAAAACTATTTTTATTATTTCGGTTTGTTTTACAGTTATTATATTTTCGTGCTATAACAATGCTCACAAACCAAAATCGGAGCAGGAAATTTTATCATACAAAGAGCCTTTAGTTAAAGTAAACCAGATACTTGTAGATAGAGATTCAGAAAAAGTTGTTTCATATTGCAATCACCATAACTTAAATCTTACGGTTTCAGAATCAGGATTATGGTATAAAATTTACCACTATGGAAACGGTGATTCGGCTAAAACAGGAAAAGTTGCAAACATCTTTTATAAAATATTCTTGCTTAATGGAAAACTTTGCTACACCAGTGATTCATTAGGACCAAAAAGTTTTAAAATTGGTCAGGGTGGTGTAGAATCGGGCTTAGAAATGGGTATTTTAAAAATGCGTGAAGGAGATAAAGCTAAATTTATAATGCCACCAAACCTTGCTTACGGACTTATTGGCGATGAAAATAAAATTCCGGCTCGTTCAATTATAATTTATGATGTGGAATTAATAAAACTTACTGAATATTAAGCAGGGATTTTCACGGGGGGAAAATACCCCTCAATTAAAAAATTCAATAACAGATTTAACAGGCAGGCGGGTTTATAAAAAAGATTATAGTACAGATGTGTTTGAAACTAATGCAGACATTTCATTTTTACCTGCAAGCACATATTTTGTAAATATTTCTACTCCAAATAATAATTATAACCTTAAATTTGTAATTGTTAAATAGTTTTCATATATTTGGTAGCCCATTAATTTGGGCTACCTTAAATAATTAAAAATAATGTTAATCTGTTAATCACACAAATTATGGTTCAGACAATTAAAAGATAACCACGTTTGTTCGGGTAATTTTCTGTACCAAAAAAATGATTTAAACAACTAACCCGTAAACGTTTCAAAATCTTTCAAATCTCTGTTTACAGTAATGCCTGCTAGTACTATTACCTGTTTCCCTATTTTAATATCAGGCATAATTAGTGCTTTTGCTCCAAGGTATGTATAATCGCCAATTTCAATAGGCCCTACAATGGTTGCTCCGGGACCAACGTTCACATATTTGCCAATTTTAGCAATATGCCCAATACTTGCATGTACGTGAATAGCACAACCTTCGCCCATTTCCAAACCGTGCGATATTCCGACAAACGGCTCAATGATAGTGCCTTCGGGATAATTGTTAAGTGGCGAAATAGCTACTTGTTTAGATATTGCAGTTGAATTTTTTCCGCCAAACGCTTTCATTTTATTTGTTAATTTTTCACGTATTCGAGGATTTCCAATACCTACAATAAAATCGGGCGATTTATTTTTAAAATAATTTTTTATTCCGTTTTCACTTTTTATTACCTTAAAACGATGATACAAAACCGAAGCGACGTTTAGGTTTTCATCGTAAAAAGTAATTTCTTCAGAGTATTCATCTGTAAGAAGAAAACTCAAAATTTCTTTAGCTAATCCGCCTGTTCCAACTATTAACATAAGCCATTTGATTTATAAAATTGTTATTACTCCGGTGCATTTTATTTCCCGCGAATATTATGTATGCTGAGTTATATAAAATTTATTAATGCAATCGCAAATCCACGATAATTCTTCCTCATTAAGTTCGGGATAAATAGGTAGCGAAAGTTCAGTTTTAGATAGCATTTCGGCAACAGGATATGAGATTTCAGATTTACCAAAAACAGAATATTCAGGAAGCGTTTTAGAATAATGGATTCCTGTTTCTATATTATTTTTGGATAAATAATCTTTTAATTTATCGCGAAAAGAGGTGAAAATGGGAAATTTATGATAATTCCATAACTCATCTTGAGAGGGGATTAAAAATCTTAAATTGTGAATATTGCTTAATTTAGAGTAATAATAATTTGCAACATTATTTCTTTTAGATGTAATATCTTTAATTTGTAATAATTGGAAATGTAAAATAGCGGCCTGCAAACTTGGGATGCGGCTATTGCAACCCAGAATTTCAAAATTATTAACATTAGCCGATTTTCCATGTACTCTCATACTTTTAGCTTTGCCGGCAATTTCTTCATTGTCGGTAACTATTACGCCGCCTGTTCCAAAAGCATTAACAATTTTGGAAGGGTCGAAACTGAAACAACTTGCAAGTCCGGTATTTCCGGCCGGAATTTCAGTATGCCGGCTTCCTAATGCCTGCGCAGCATCTTCAATGATAGTTAGATTAAATTGTTTGGAAAAACTGTTTAATGTTTCGGGGTTTGCCATTTTGCCAAAAAGATGAACCGCAACAATTGCTTTGGTGCGTTGAGTGATTTTTTTTGCAGCCTTTTCAAAATTTATTAACCCATCATCATTAACATCAACAAAAACAGGAGTTGCACCCGTTCTAATAATTGCAGACGCAGACGCAATAAACGAAAATGCCGGTACCAAAACTTCATCACCGTATTTTATACCCGAAGCAATTAAAGAAAAAAATAAAGCATCGGTGCAACTGTTTACTGTTACAGCATATTTCCGATTAGTAAGTTGGGCAAGTTTCTTTTCTGTTTTTGTTACATATATGCCCTCAAGCACTTGCCCTGTGGAGAATACTTCATTCGCTAATTCAATAATTTTATCTTTGTTAAGTTGATAAAAACGGTCAACATTATAGAATTTTACAGGTTTCATTACTAAAAATATTTTACGGGATAGTGTAAATTTAAGATATGTTCTTTTACTTGTTCTATATATATTTTAATACCTTTTTCGAGAGAGAACTCAGGCGAAAAGTTTAATAATTGTTTAGCTTTAGAAATGTCAAGTGCACCTCGGTTTGGACGAAACGGAGGGAAATTGCTTTTTTCAATTTTTGTATCGGGTATATATTGTTGAATAATTTCTGCCAATTCCTTTATAGAGCGTCCTTTTCCGTAACTCAGATTAAAAGTTTGGTTAAGTGCATTTGGGTTTTCAATTGTGGAACAAATTCCTTTTACAACATCGTCAATATACGTGAAATCTAAAAGATGTAAACCTCCGTTGTCTAATAAAATAGGTCGCCCTAACAAAGCGTTAGTAACAAATAATTCGGTAACTCTAAAGTTGCAGTCGTTATGTCCATATATTGCTGTTGGTCGAATAATTACATAAGGAAGTTTTTTGCGATAATGAAAAGCTTTAATCAAATGTTCGCAGCAAAGTTTAAATGAGCCGTAAATATCAATTGGGTTGCATGGTGCATCTTCATTTGGCAGGATAATATTTCCGTTTTCATCTTTTGGAAAATGACCGTAAACCATTGACGATGAAATATAAATAAATCTTTCAACAGGAACTTTATTTACAACAGTTTGCAGAAGATTATATGTAGCATCAAAAATATTTTCTTTGGCTTTATCGGGATAATAATCAGCAACTCCGGCAACAGAAACAGAGGCAAGGTGAACAATAATTTCCGGTTTAATTTCTTTTATAAGTTTAGTAATCTTTTCAGAATTTAATAAATCAATATTAAATATATTGACTTTATTTTGATGTAACAAATTTATTTTTATATTATTGTAATAATTATAGTTATGTAAGCCTTTAGCGAAAAAATATTTTCCTGGGTCGATAATTGAAACAGAAAAACAGGGATTTTTAGAAAGTTCAATTGCCAGGTGCGAACCCACAAAACCTAAACCCCCGGTTATTAGAATTTTTTTCATGCGTTTATATTTAATTATTTCATTGTTTGTAAACTTCAAAAGTTTTGGAAACTTTTGAAGTTTGGTTTCATAATTGTTTAATTAACAGGAAATATTCCATTTTGCTTGGGTTAATGAAATACCTGGTATAAAATCATTTTGTTGTTTAATATTAGTTTTTATTTCAAACTCTAATATTCTTGGAAAAAACATCCATTTTTCGGGTATTAAAGAAGCAGCCAATGATATAGTGTAAATGCCATCAGTTAAAAGCGTTAATGGAAAGTTACATGACAAGTTACATTTTTCGGGAATCTTTTCCATGAAAAAAGAAGTGTGCCCAACAGGAATATCAAAGGCGTTATTAATAATAATATGGACTGTACCTTGTGAATAAAATCCTGGAGCAGCTAATAATGTAAGAGATAACTGGTGGCATTCGCCTGTAGAAATCATTTTGATGTGGTTAAACGAAATATTGTTACTCTTAACATTATTAATATTTACAATAGGTTGACTTAAAATTAATTTACTTAAATCGGCTTGAATCAATTTTCTGTATTGTATAATTCCTTTGAAAGCATTACCGTTAAAAATAATTTTACCACTATCAATTAGTATAACCCGGTTGCAAAGCGCAAGAACATCGGTAGCGTTATGTGTAGCAAACAAAATTGTGCTTCCGTTGCTTTGCAAATTTAAAATTTTATTATGAAGTTGTCGTTTAAATAATTGGTCGCTACCATTTAAAACTTCATCAAATAAATATATATCTGCTTTTATATAAATTATAATAGATGCTGCCAGGCGACCAACCATACCTGTAGAGAACTTTTTTACCGGCAGGTAAATAAATTCTTTAAGACGGCTGAAATTAATAATATCACTCTCTAATTTATGAATTTCTTTAGTTGAAACTCCCCAAATTCTGCCCAAAAGTCTAATGTTTTCTAAAGCGTTTAAATCGGGATTAAACCCACCGGCAACTTCAATTGCTGAAACAATTTTACCATTTATTATGGCTTTTCCACCTGAAGGTGAGGTTACACCGCTTAAAACTTTAAGCAATGTACTTTTTCCTGAGCCGTTTCGTCCTATAATGCCAAGTATTTCACCTTTATCTATTTCTAAGTTAATACCGTTTAAAACGGTAATAATATTATTTTTTTCTCTTTTTTGAAGAAACGAAAATAATCCTTTAGAAATAAAGTAATGCTTTTTTAAGTTTTGGGCAGATATTACTATTTTTCTATCCATAGTGTTATATGTTATCTGCCATGTTTCCGTCTTTTTTTACAAAAAAGAAAACACTTGTTATAAATAAAAGTAATATTATTAAAAAGCCCCATAAAAAGCGAATATCAAATGGAGAATTAAACAATGACCATCTAAAACCTTCAACAACACATGCTAAAGGATTAAAATACAGTATATCGGCTAAATATTCAGGTAACACTTTAACGGGATAAAAAACAGGAGTAAAAAACATTCCTATTCCTATAATTAAAGGAGCAAATAAAGCTACATCACGGTTTTTTATACTTAGTAAGGCAATCCATAAACCTACTGCAAGTCCTGTAATAACATCAATAATTAAAAATAAAAAAAACGCCCAGAAATTATATGATGGCATAATTCCATAATAAATTAATAATGCTGTTAGTACAATTAACCAACCAGTAAAATCAAGCAAAACAGACAATCCATAAGAAAATGGTAAAATAATTCTTGGAAAATATATTTTTGAAGCTATTTGTCGGTTTTGCATAATTGAAGTACCTGAAAAGGTTGCAATATAAGAGAAAATATACCACGCCATCATTCCCGTAACAGCAAACAACAGATATGGATAAGAAACTAAAAATGTGATAAACCGACTGATAAAGAAACCGAAAACCAATGTTAAAATAATAGCTTGTAACAAAATAATGAAAATACCGAGTCTTGTTTGAGCAATTTTCCCTTGTATGTTTCTATAAGCAAAAATCAAAATTAAATTTCTATAACACCATAGTTTTTTAAGATATGCGGCAATACTTTGATTTTTGGAAGAATCAATAATAACTATCATATAAATTTAAAAAGGGGTTATGTCACTCCCCTGTGAAATATTCTTCGCTATTGTGAAATATGCTTCGTCATTTCACTTGGTAAGCATTTCACGGGGTAAATTTTGGACAAATCCCGAGTTAATGTTTGATTGAATTAAGTTGCTAATATACGACTTTTTTTAATTTACTAAATTTTTTAAACTTTTTTTTGCAAAAATATTTCGCTCCTAACATGGGGAAACTCTTTTTTCACCCGATGAGAATAATGGCACTAATATAAGAAAAAGTAATTTGTCAATATCCACAGGTAACGCTATATTAAATTCTACATTCTGCTGTTGAAAATTCTACATTTACAAAGGCAAATAATTAACCCCCGTTAAATGGCTTAGAAATAAACGAACTGGAAAAGCGGCAGTAGGCAGTAGCAGTGAGCAGGACTGCCAACTGCTGCTGCCAACTTTATACTTAGTTTTCAATATGTTAAAAATTTATACCGAAGTATTGAAAATAATATTAGTTATCTTTTTCTGATTTTTTTATTTAAAAAATTATTTTATGAAAATTGCACAAAATATTTTGGAACTTATAGGTAAAACGCCTCTTGTAAAACTTAACCGGATGGCTCAGGATATCCCGGGAGGAGCAAATATACTGCTAAAACTTGAAAATTTCAATCCAGGTTATTCGGTAAAAGACCGTATAGCAATTGCAATGATATCCGATGCTGAAAAGATGAATCTTATCTATAGGGGTACAACAACAATCATAGAGCCTTCCAGCGGTAATACGGGAATTGCTCTCGCAATGGTTTGCGCTGTAAAGGGATATAAACTTATTATTACCATGCCCGAAAGCATGAGCATAGAACGAAGAAATCTTATAACCGGTTTCGGAGCAGAAATCGTTCTTACTCCTGCTCTAAAAGGGATGAAAGGTGCGGTAGAAAAAGCACAGGAAATCGCCGGATCCATTAAAAACAGTTTTGTTCCCAATCAGTTTAAAAATCCTTCCAATGTTCAGTATCACAGGAAAACTACTGCAGTTGAGATATGGAATGATACCTGTGGCAGAGTTGATATTTTTGTCGCCGGAGTTGGCACAGGAGGAACATTGACCGGTGTCGGAGAGATTCTGAAAGAAAAGAAACCATCTGTGCGGTGTATTGCTGTTGAACCTGCAGATTCGCCGGTACTGGGCGGGGGACAACCATCACCGCATAAAATACAGGGCATTGGCGCCGGTTTTATTCCCGAAATCCTGAATACAAAGATTTATAATGAAATTATTCAGGTCAAAAATGAAGAAGCTGTCAGCACTGCCCGTCGCCTTATTAAAGAAGAAGGTATCTTATGCGGAATATCTAGCGGTGCTAATGTCTTTGCTTCACTCCATATCGCAAAAAGACCGGAAAATAAAAGTAAATTAATAGTTACTGTTATTGCTGATACGGGTGAGCGGTATCTCAGTACAGATTTATTCAGCGCCTCTCTGTAAAATCAGGTTCTGTAAGTATAAGATAAAAGGGTAAAAACAAAAGATAAAAGTTTGGAATAAAGGATATAAAATACACGATTAAGTCCCAAATTCCAATCCCAAAATTCCAAGGTTGAAACCAGTTCTCCTTGGGTTTTGGGACTTGAAACTTGGGATTTGGGATACAAAATTAACGATTAATGATTCAGGTAAGAATTATGGAAATTAAAACTAAAATTGAAGAGACAATACGGTCTCTGTCCGACCCCTTCTCGTATAGCCAGGTTTATCATCAGCCGCGCTACGAAGAACCTATGCCAAGCATTGACGCCCTGAAAGAAATGGTGGATATCCTCCGTGAAATCATTTTTCCGGGTTACTTTGGCTTATCTTCTATCAAGCCGGACACTATGCAGTACTATATTGGCGAAAATACTGATAAAG
>PCSS01000389.1:0-1239 GCA_002771395.1 Bacteroidetes bacterium CG23_combo_of_CG06-09_8_20_14_all_32_9
TAAAAATTATGAATTATGATTTTTATTCCGTATGTTTGTTAAAAAATATCAGTTAATGAATTTTAAAGAAATATGAAGACTTTTTGCAAATTAACTATTCTTTTTGCATTAGCGATTATTTATATAAACGCTTATGCTCAAAGTATTACTTTTGAAAAAACTTTTGGATATAATTATAGTAATGAAGAAGGTAATTGTGTGCGTCAAACATACGATAACGGTTATATTATATTAAATACTAATAGAGGGGATGGTTCAGTAATAATCGGATCTGCTGGATTAATAAAAACCGACTCATTAGGAAATAATGAATGGCAAAAATCAATTGTAGGAATGGCAGGTATCTGCACATGGGGGAAAAACGTAGAAATAACAGCAGATTCAGGTTATATTGTAATTGGATATTGTATGTATTGTTTTAATGCATCAACTAATACTCATATTTTAATTAGTAAAACAGATATAAATGGGAATTTATTGTGGTTTAGTATTTATGATAGTTTGTATACAGGGTATATTAGTTCCAGTGGGAGTGATATAATACAGACCAAAGATAATGGATACATTTTAACTGGCGTTGTTGCAGATAGTGTTGAATTTGATAATAAAATTATTACTATTAAAACAGATTCTATTGGTAATATACTTTGGATGACAACAGACACAGGTATAAATAGTGCCGGAGGTTTATCAATAATAGAAATAGAAAATAGTAATTATTTAATATTTGGTTATACCAGTATGTTATTACCCAAAGAATCTTTTATGTACCTAATAAAAATTGATTCTTTAGGTAACAAGATATGGGGTAAAACTTACAATTGGGATGGCGGAAGTGGTAATACTTTTGGGTATTCCGTAAAAACTAACAATAATGGTGAATATTTTCTTTTTGGTACAGGAATGTACACAGGTTATACAACTGGTGAAATGCTTTTAATTAAAACAGATACTGCCGGAAATGTCCAATGGAAAAAATCTTATCAAAAAGATATTTCTGACGGGTATGATTTTGACATAACAAGTGATGATGGTTTTGTGCTTGTTGGTGATGCTTATAACCCTTCTAATGATAATTCTGATATTTATCTTATAAAAACAGATTCAACGGGTACACAACAATGGTATAGAACTATTGGTGGTGCTGGTTGGGATTGGGGTAATTCAATAAGACAAACAACAGATAATGGTTTTATAATAGCGGGGGTAACTTTTAGCTATGGCGCTGGTCTTGCTGAT
>PCSS01000389.1:1250-3443 GCA_002771395.1 Bacteroidetes bacterium CG23_combo_of_CG06-09_8_20_14_all_32_9
AAAAACAAATGATACCGGTGTTGTTGTTTTAAGTATTTATCAATTACCTGCAAAAGATATTTCTTTTATACAGATATATCCCAACCCGGTTATTAACGATGGTTTTAATATATCATTTCAAATTCCCGAAACCTCTTTAATACAAATAAAATTTTATGACTACACAGGCAAAGAAACATTATTTATCAGAAACGAAAATCAACCGCAGGGTTCCTATAAAAAGTATATACCTACAAATAATTTACCACCAGGGTTATACTTTCTTACTGTTACAATTAATGAAAAAATTTGTTCAAATAAAATTATTATATTTTAAAAATAAAAATTATGAATTATGATTTTTATTCCGTAAATTTGTTAAAAAAAATAGGTTAATAATTTTAATTAATATGAAGTCTTTTTATAATATAACTGTTCTTTTTGCATTAGCGATTGTTTATATAAACACCCATGCTCAAAGTATTACATTTGAAAAAACTTTTGGCGATAATGGTTGTAATGAAAGCGGTAGTTGTGTTAGACAAACATCTGACGGAGGATATATTATTTTGGGAACAAACACAGGTGATGGAACTACAATTTTTGCTGCATTAATACTTATAAAAACCGATTCATTAGGTAATATTGTATGGAGTAAAGATGCCTTTGAATATGGCGTATTATTTTCATGGGCGAATAATCTTGAAATTACTTCCGATGGTGGTTATATTATTGTAGGTTCAATAAGCGATGCTAACAGTACGGTCCGTGATGTTTTGTTGATAAAAACAGATAGTTTAGGAAATAAAGAATGGCATCAAACTTATGATAGTTTATCTTCTGATATGCAATATGGTTCGCATGAAGAAGGACGTGATGTAAAACAAACCAATGATGGCGGATATATTCTAACTGGTGTTGCAGGCAGTATGGGAGCCGCAAGTTGTGAAATGATAATATTAAAAACAGATTCAACAGGCAATAAATTATGGTTAAAAAAATACACGGGTTTAGGAAAAGCCATAGGAAATTCAATTGTTGAATGCGAAAACGGCAATTATTTAATACTTGGTTATACTACTTTATCTGCACCTGATTATTTAATGTATTTAGTTAAAACAGATGCAAATGGAAATAAGATATGGGATAAAACATATAACTGGAATTTAGGTGATTTTACAATGGGGATTGATGTTAAATTCAAGAATAATGTCAATGGAGAATATTTTCTGCTTGGAAATGGACATTACTTTGGAAATCAAGGCGCAGAAATGTTTTTGATTAAAACGGATACCACAGGAAATAATATTTGGCAGAAAAATTATAAAATAAATAATTCGTATTCTTCTTTAGGATATGATTTTGATATTACAGAAGATGGAGGTTTTGTTCTTGCCGGTACAATTTCATTTTTTGACAATAATATAGATGTATATATGGTTAAGACAGATTCAGCGGGGAATATAACATGGGATATTAATATAGGTGATAGTTCCATGTTTGAAGGAGCGTATTCAATCAGACAAACAACAGACAAGGGTTACATTATTACTGGCGGAAAAAACGGTTGTGTATATCTCATTAAAACAGACAGTATTGGGCATTTCACCACAGAAATAAACGAATTTATTTTAGAAAATTCTATGATTAATGTTTATCCTAATCCATTCAATGTAGAGACAACTATAAATATTAATAATGACTCCTTCCGTAGAGATAAGGAATTTAAAATAAAATTAATACTTTATGATATATTAGGTAAAGAGCAGGATTTATCGTATAAGTTTGATAAATCAAGCATTAAACTCATGAGAGGCAATTTAAAAAATGGCATCTATTTTTACAAAATCATAAGCGAAAATAATATTATAGATGCTGGTAAAATAGTAGTAAATCAACCTTAACCTAAATAATTTTCTTTTTTTCAAACTTAAAATATTGTTATTATGAAAAATTTACAAAATTTTAAAAGTACTTGTGGTAAAGCTATTTTGATTACATCAATTGGCTTATTGTTAACATCAAATGTTACTGGACAAACACAAGCCCAAAAATTACAAATTCAATCTGAAACCAATGTTGTTCATCTTAATCAGTTGGCTGCAGATTTTAGTGCTACTGCTATACAAGAGAAAGCAGCCGCAGAACAATGGGCAATTGCTAATGGTTTTCCAATTAGAGGTACAACGCCAGATGGTAGTTATTTTGAAATTC
>PCSS01000389.1:3490-3656 GCA_002771395.1 Bacteroidetes bacterium CG23_combo_of_CG06-09_8_20_14_all_32_9
GCTGCAAATACTATTGCAACAAATAAAGTTTGGTCGGGTGGTGGCGCCGGACTTAATCTATCAGGTTTAGGCTATACTATTGGTGAATGGGATGGTCCTATTGTTGAATTAACTCAATACTCAATAATTTCTACTGAATTTGGCACCAGATTAACTCAAATAGATA
>PCSS01000264.1:0-4206 GCA_002771395.1 Bacteroidetes bacterium CG23_combo_of_CG06-09_8_20_14_all_32_9
GGGGTTCGCTTTATTCCCTATTTCCTTATACCATATTTCTTAAAATGAAAAAGATTGATATTACGGACAGACTCTAATTAAACTACAAATTGTTATATTCTGAAATAAAACATTGTACAATTTTTTTTTATAATTTTATTTAAAAAAGTAATATTGATTACTTTTATTTTTTTACCTTTATGCCAATATTTAAAATTTAGAATTATGAAAAAGATACTTGCCTTATTATTTACATTAGCTTTATTACAAACAAACTATGCAAATGCCCTAAATCCGGTTCGTACATATTTGGTTAAACCATCAGATTTCGGAATGAATTACGAAGAAATAAAAATTAAAACCGATGATGGCATGTTGCTGAATGCCTGGTATTTTCCTTCAAGCCAAACTTCTTATAAAATAATGGTTTTAAGTGATGATGGTAATGGAAATATGTCTGATTTAATTGAACAGGTAAGTGTTTTTTTATCGCTCCAATACCATGTTCTTGCTTATGATTACCGTGGTTTTGGAACAAGCAGCGATTTTGAAATTAAACCGAATTTTTACATTTATTCCCAGTTTCAAAAAGATTTGAATGCAGTAGTTGATTATATTAAAAAAGAAAAAACAAGTATTCCAAAAATTCATTTATATGGAATTGGCATTGGAGCAGGATTATCAATTGCTGTTGGTGCTAACCGTAATTTAGGAACTATTATAGCCGATTCACCATATACTACTTTTGAACTTGCCAAAACCCGCATCAAAGAAGCTAAAAATATTGATGTTCTTGTGCCTCTCGGGTACAATAAAGTTGAGTGTGAACCAAAATATGCACTCGAAAGTAAAGGTGCTCAACTTAGTGGAATTTTTTATATTGTTGGCGATAAAGATTTAGTTTATACTCCAAAAGATATTAAAGAATTAATGAAAATAAGAAGTGGTATTTCTTTTATTTATGTTGTAAAAAACAGTAACGGCGATAATAATCTTTCGGTTGACAAAGAAAAATATCTGGCGGAAATAAAAAGTTTCCTAAAACCGTAGAAGTTAAATTTGTAAAGTTGAACGAACAATTGAACAACGAACTATACTTGAAACGGAGTAAATTTATACATTTGTTAATAAAATAAAAAAGGTATATGGTATAGGGGAATAAAACTCAAAGCCCCAAGATAAAAGGAAAAAGAAAAAAATGATTCCATTCTTTTATCTTTAAGTTTTTACCTTTGAGTTTTTACCTTATATACCTTTATATCCTTATACCTGTTATAAAGTGTACGGATTTATCACGTTTTCAGTATATAAACTATGAACGGTTTATCTGTTTAAAGATTCTTTATCAAACTCAAGTGGAAGCAAATAGGAAGCATTTTCTACGCTGTGAATTTTTTCCTTACTAATAAAAAAAAGTTTGATAGGAGAAGTTTGTTTCCCCTGGCTCTCAAGAATTACCTGACGGCATGCACCACACGGATATACAGGATGTTCCACTTCATCATTCTGCTGAAAAGCTACAATAACAATTGTTTTAATAGCAACGTTGGGATATTGGGCATTGGCATAAAATATTGCTACACGTTCGGCACACAAACCCGAAGGATAGGCAGAATTTTCCTGATTATTTCCTGTAACAATTTTACCATTTGCAAGCAAAACCGCTGTACCTACTTTAAATTTTGAATAAGGTGCGTAAGCATTTGCGGCAGATTTTTTAGCCTCAACCACTAATTTCTTAATGTTTTCGGGCAATTCGGCTTCACCAGAATATTCTGTAAAAGGAATGGAAATGTTTTTTTGTTTCACTGTAATTCAGCGTTATTCATAGTGCAAAATTACAAATTATTTAATAAATAGTTTTTGGTCTTATACTGCACCATTCATATCCTTTATATGGTTCTTTATAAAAGGGTGTGAGTAAAATATAATTTGTATTATCTTTACAGGAAAAAATTACGACACAAGAAGAATTATTTGGGCAAGATATAGGAATTTAAAAACCTTGGTATATAGAAAGTATAAATTTCAGATTCCAAATTACCAATACTCCTAATATAGAACTTTCCAAAAGTTTTTGGAGCTTTGAATTTGGAAACCATTGTGATTTTAGTTTACGACAGGTAAGGATATCTGACTTTATAACTTTTAATTTTGAAGAATAATGAATTTAAAGTAATTTTAAACTTTTTAAATTAAAAATATGATTATAAAAATTTTCCCCGAGAACCCTAATATTAAAGAAATTCAGAAAGTAATAAAGATTTTAAAAAATGATGGTATAATTATTTATCCAACCGATACTATTTACGGAATAGGATGTGATATATATTCTTCAAAAGCAGCAGAGCGTATTGCACAAATTAAGCATTTAGACCCCAATAAAGCATATTTTAGTCTTATTTGCCACGATTTAAGCCATATAAGCGACTACACAAAACAACTCGAAAACCCCATATTTAAAGTAATGAAGAAAAATCTTCCAGGACCTTTTACTTTTATTTTGGGAGCAAACAGTAACGTTCCAAAGATGTTTAAAATTAATAAGAAAAAAACTGTCGGTATAAGAATTCCCGATAATTCTATTGCTTTGGAAATTGTTAGAGAATTAGGACATCCGATTTTTACTACTTCGGTAATTGACGACGACGAAATTATTGAATATACCACCGACCCCGAATTAATTTACGAACGCTACAAAGACAAAGTGGATTTAGTTATTGATGGCGGCTTCGGAAAAAATGTAGCATCAACAATTGTGGATTGTACAGGTGGAGAAATAAATATTGTGCGACAGGGAATCAAAGAATTAATATTGTAAAATCACTAAAATTAAATTTTTTTATAGAATTTTATTACCTTTGTAAAAAAAATGAAATATGAAAACATTTATAAAACAATCGTTCGTTCTGTTTTTTTCGGTTATTGCAATTTCCTGTTTCGGGCAAACCGGTACCACCGACCCAAAACATGTAAACGTTTACAACGAAATACCAAAAATTGAAACGGGTGAATATATTATTAGCATTGAAGATGTTGTTTCAACTGTGAAATATGCAAAATTCAAAATTATTATAACAAATAAAACCGCCGATTATTTGCTTTTTAAAGGTGAAGAATGTGTTTTTACTTCCGGCGATATAAGCAGCAAAGCTGTTGAAAAACCTGTATTTATTGACCCGTTTTCTAAAAAATCAAAAGTTATAGAATTTGAAGGAACCGAAAATTTTCATGTTGATAATTTTGAAGTATCTGTTAAAGGAATTTATAAAATTATTGTTGGCGAAAATGTTTTTAACGCTCCCGATTTTCAACTTCCGCCAAATGCAAAAGATTTTACAGCCGGTCAGTTTTCGTGTGCTTTGCTTGACACTAAACAGGAAACTCAAAGTACATGGGCAAAGTTCAGTTGCAAATACAATGGTTCAAAAATTGGTTTCAGTAATCCTGCTAAATGTGTTGTAAAATTGCCCGATGGAAAGGAATTTGCTACTGTAAACCTAAAATCAAAAGACAATATAATGTTGTCAGGCGATGAATCTAAATTTTTGGTAGAATTTCAAATTCCTGCCAAAATCACCGATATGCAATTTACAACAATGAATATTGTTTGGAAAGATTCATTTTCAGAATCAACAGCAAAACCATTAGTTACGCAAAAAGCAACATTTAAGGTTGATGCTGCAAAAACTGCGGCAAAAAATAAATAGTGTCTGTCCATTTGTCTTCAAATTTATTGTAAACCTATTTCATGACAAGTCACCCGTTACTCATAACAAACTGCTAACAAGATAGCGGGGTTTTGGGTGATGCGGAGATTGCTTCCCCTGAAACAAGTTCAGGGCTCGAAATGACAGGCAGTGAGTTTGGAGCGAAGCATTCGTAATTCATAACACAATGCCGTTATTGCGAAGGAGGCACGACTGAAGCAATCTCTCTTTTGCTCTTTTTGTCAGTCTAAGATTCTTGCTCGTTGGCTAAAAACAGCATCTTGTTAGCGGGTTGGTATCATATATTACCGTGAAAATCTATGTTGATTTTATTCAACAATTCTCCTTGAGATACTACAATCGGGCACAACTTACTTATCAAAGCAGGCAGAAGATAGCGGCAGTTGGCACTTGGCAGGAGGCAGTACTGCTGCCTACTGCTGCTGCCAACTGCCGCTGCTTAGTGCCACTTGTTCAGGAAACGTAAATTATGACCGTTCAAAGTATAAACCCCTCT
>PCSS01000264.1:4212-13127 GCA_002771395.1 Bacteroidetes bacterium CG23_combo_of_CG06-09_8_20_14_all_32_9
AAAAAAAACTGTTGTTTCGTTTTTAATTATGGCTTTTGTTTCAATCAATCCATCAACGGTTTTATTTGTTTTAATTTCTAAAATCAAAATTTGTTCTTTTCGCGGGTCAATTATGTGAATAAATTTTATAGTTTTTGCCGAGTTTAAGTTGAGTTTTTGGTTTAGAATTATTTCAAGACTTTCTCTAACAAATTGAACCATACACACGCCAGGAAGTATAGGCTCGCCCGGAAAATGCCCTTCAAAAATCGGATGATTCGGGTTGCAACTGAAACTAATATTATATTCGCTTTCAGTTTTTTTTGCGTTTTGAATAATATTAAATAAACTTCCCGTAAGCATTTTCCTATTGTTTTATTCGTCTGAAAATATAATTCAAATTTTTTCCGAAATGTTGAATTTTTATTGAGTCGGGTGCAAAATTATTTATACCATAAAAAATCACTTCGGCTTTTCTCGAAAAAATGGAATTTACGTGAATTATGTTATACCCATAGTCATTCTGATTATATACATACAAATAGCGTTTGCAACGGTTGTGAATTCGAAAAATTGTTTTGTCGTCATCATTAAAAGCATCAATAAATTTAACATTACCATTCTGGCATAACAATCCGATATCGTTAGCCAAAGTATTGCAAATTATTCTTCGCGACATCGGCTCAATAATGTAATTTATTTTGTAGAATTTTTTGAAAAGTAATGGATTACGAATTTCAAAATCGAAAATCTTTATTCCCGTTTCTGTAATAAAAACTACTCTTGTAAGACTGTCATTCTGAGGTTTAATTACCATTAACCCGCTGTAATAATTTTTCATAAACCAAATCTCTGCCTGATACAAATATGAACTGTCGGAGTTGCTGAAATATGAATTTATGTTTTTAACAGGTAATGTTTCTTTGTGAAGGTTGTTATGGAAATTAAACAAAAAGAGCGTACAACTATTTAATATAAAAACGAGTAAACTAATTAAAATTAAATTTTTCATCGGAAATATTGCCGTTTATTTTTTTATTGAAAAATTCGATATTTGTAAAATCACCGTCTTGTTCAACCATTTTTAGTTGTACTACGGAGTAATTTTTTTTATCAAAATAAATATGAATTTCATTTAACATTTGCTTCATTTTTGGGTCATTGGGAACTAAAATAACATAAAATTGCTCGTTGTTTTCTTTAAACTCAATTTTATAATTGCCGGTTTTATTTAAAATGTCGCCATTTATGCAGCCAACCAAAAACTTATTAAGTTCCTGAAACATTTTATTTGATTGAGTGTCGTACTGTTTTTGATTATTTTTATCTTTAACGTACAATTTATTCCCCTGAATAATAATTAGATAAAAGTATGGTTCGGAATACTCCCAACGCACTTTGTTTTCTTTCTTATAATAAAATTTTCCTTCAGATACAATTGGTTTTGCTAATATACTAAGGTTTTTATTTTGAATAAAATCATTTTCAATAGAAATCGTAGATTCCGATATTTCATTAAACTTTGTTTTAAATGCTTCGGGATTTTTCATAGCAGTGAAAGCAGTTTGTGAAAATCCCGCTAAATCAATAAAAACAAAGAAAATTAAGACTGAAAATATATTTTTTTTACTCATACGCTTTACAGTTTAACAAATCATCTAAACGTGCAAATTTTATATTTTTAAATTTTACAAGTTCTATAAATTTTTCCAATATTTCGGGTATTTCTGAAATATTATCGTGAAAAAGAACAATATCGCCTGCTTTTATTTTTTCCAGTCTTTTCAGAATTTTCCCTGTATTTCCTTTTGCGGTTGTATCTAAAGAACGCAGCGACCATCCCACAGAAATTAAACCGGTAGTTTTTATCACTTTTGCCAATGTGGGATTTGTTACACCATAAGGAGGGCGAAAGAATTTTGTTCTTTTATTTATTATATCAAAAATTAAATTATCGGCATTTAAAATTTCACTCTTCATTTTTTTTAGTGAAAATAAATCAAACCATAAGGAATGCGAATAACCATGATTACCAATAATGTGTCCTTCTTCATTAATTTGTTTTAACAATTCTTTATTTGTTTCGGCGTTTTTACCGATACAAAAAAAACACGCTTTTACATTATGTTTTTTTAAGATTTTAAGAACTTTTGGGGTAATGTTTTGGTCGGGACCGTCATCAAAAGTTAATGAAATTGCATTTATATCGGAATTCCCTTTGCACATTGTTTTTATGTAAAAACATGAGCAAATATTTATTGAGCCAAAAACCAAACCTGTTAAAAAAAACAAAAAATATAAAACAATCCATAACAAACTACGAGACATATAAAAATATGAGATAATTAAAGGAATTGCCAGTACAAGAAATAATATGCAATATTTGGAAAAATTAATCATTTTGTTAGTAAGAATATTGCAAATTGATTACCTGATAAATTGTTTATTATAAGCATATTTTTAGCAGGTAAATTATTCGTTTTTCGTAAAAAAGCGATTTCCGGAATTTGTTGTGTTTTTAAACAATTTGCACCAAGCCACAATGCAAAAGCCGAAGAAGTCATATATTCGCCGCACAAATGCTTAAACCATAATAAATTTGTGAAGGCGGGAAACAAAGTAACAATTTTTTTATAAAAACCTGATTGTATATTGTTATGCAGATTACCAAACATAACTGAATTTATATTTTCAAAAGAAATAAAATGTTTTTTCAAAAACCCTGTAATGCTTTCGCTTAAAGGTTCATTTTCGCTGAATACTGACATTCCTGATATTTTAGCATAATCTTTTCCGGATGGTTTTGCAGACAAAACAAAAAAAGCAGCTCCTTCACCCGGATGATTTCCCGAAATTTCATTTGAATTTGATTCCTTTGTTTCTCTGAACAAACCCATGCGATACAAAATTCTTATTTGATTGGCAATTAGTTCGTCATAAGCGCCAACCAAAACATTTGAAGCATTGCCATCGGAAAGTAACATTAAGGCATCAAGTATTGAAGTCTCAAAACAAGCTCCACGTCCGGCATACGTACTGTTGTACCCGTGGCATTTAAGCATAATTGCAATTTGTGAACTAATTGTGTTATGTGTTGAATAAATGAAAGGAGTGGGGTTTAACATTCTTTCCTCATTTTCAATTAACAACGAAAGAAATTTATCGCTATCTTCAACACAACCCATACCCGTTCCGGCAATAATTGCATCGGGAATTTCAACACCTGCATCTTTTAAACATAACATTGCCGAAACAATACTTATTTTCATAGTGCGGCTCATTCGGCGAAGCAAAACAGGATTTATAATTTCTTTATAAACTGGCTCAACACAAGAATAGTATTTCAGCAAACCATCAATAAATTTAATTTCGGGAACATGAGTAATGTTACCAAAATTTCCAGCCGGTGAAATGCTGTTTGTGCCTTTAATAAATATTTCCATATTATACTGCCGAAAATATTAAAGATGTATTATTTCCGCCAAAACCAAATGAATTGGAAAGAACATGTTTTACATTAAAATTATCAATTCTTTGTTGTACGGGGCAAATTGTTAATTCTTTCATTTGCTGATTAAAATTCAACGACTGAAAAATAATTTTATTACGGATTGCCATTATGCTTAACACGGCTTGAATTCCTCCCGATGCACCTAAAGTGTGACCCGTAGCCGATTTTGTTGAGCTAAAATACGGAACATTATTTCCGAAAATTCTTTGCAGAGCAATTCCTTCGGAAAGGTCGTTATTTGTTGTGCCTGTTCCGTGAGCATTAATATAATCAATCATTTCGGGTTTAATATCTCCTGATGCAAATGCCTTTGACATTGCTAAATACGCTCCCTCTCCTTCGGGTGATGAAGCTGTTTGATGATAAGCATCACAGGCATTTCCGTAACCTGTAAGTTCTGCCAGTGGCAATTTTCCTGATTTTTTGATACAATCTTCAGATTCCATAACAATATATCCTGCACCCTCGCCAATGTTAAGTCCGTTACGGGTTTCGTCAAACGGCTTACAAAGGTTGTGGTCTAAAATCATTAACGAATTAAATCCGTTTAAAGTAAACAGGCAAAGCGCATCTGTACCTCCTGCAATAATTCTGTCGGCAAAACCGTTACGAATCAATCTTGCACCAAGCATTACAGCATTTGCCGATGATGAGCATGCAGTGTTTATTGTTGTATAAAAACCATGAATATTAAGTTCTTTTGCAATTTTTTGAGTGCTTTCACCGCAATCGTGGGTTGAAATATATCGTAATTTCCCTTTTGTTTTATCTTTCCGAAAATTTCTGTAAAAATGTTCACTTTTGTCCATGCCGCCTATGGTTGTAGCAGAAATTAAACCTGTTCTGTACTCGTTAATATCTTTAATTCCGGCATTTAAAACAGCTTCTTTAGCGGCAATAATTCCAAGCAGTGAAGTGCGGGAGTTTGGCAATTTGTTAGAAATTTTGGCTAAATCTGAAAGTTCTTTATTGTTACACTGAACTTCTCCCACGGGAATCTCTTTACTGTATATTGTTTGCAATAATTTTGAAATACCTATTCCTGATTTTCCGGTTTTAACAGATTCCAGCACTTCCCTTTCATTGTTGCCAATGGCAGAGATAATTCCCGTTCCGGTAACAAATATTTTTATAGTCACTTATTTTTCTGATGATTTGAAATAAAATCAGCCATAGTGCGAATTGAATAAAGTATTTTTTTACCTTCTTCGGCAGTTTGAATTTTGCTGCCGTATTTTTTTTCTAATAACACTATAAGTTCTAAGGCATCAATTGAATCAAGACTAAGTCCATCCATAAATAATGGAGCATCAGCATCAATATCGGCAGGTTTAACATCTTCAAGATTTAAAGCCTCAATAATATCTATTTTAAGTTTTTCAATTAATTCTACCATCATTCTTTATATTTCTTAACCGGTAATAATTTTTTTCAGATTTTCAATTGTAAAATTAATAATTTCCTTTGTAATCTCCGCCTTTTCGGAAATGTTTTTTACTATACAAAGTGAGGATACATATTCATTATCAAGGTACTCTACCCATCCTGCAAGAACAATTTTAATGCCTTGGTTTAAAATTAAATCACTAACCAAGGTATGAATATATCCGGCATCAAAGCTTTTTGAAACAAAAAAAACACTTTCACCAAGAATTTTATGTTTTATACATATTTCACCTGTAACAATATTTGGTAAAGTATAAACAAACAGTGACGGGCTTGGGAAATAATCAGAGTTATTTGAAATAGTTTTTTGATAGTTGTTATCGGTATCCAGCGAAGAAGTTGAATTTGAAAGAATTATACCAATTTCTTCACCCAAAACATTTTTTGTTTTAAATTCATCAGATAAAAATTCAGCGGTTATTAATCCCAATTTTGAAAGATTATCCATTTTAAAAAATTTTGGATATGTCATATTATTATACCGGTAAGCTGCTTTCACAAACGTGGAAAATTGAATATTTTTTTTTAATGAAAAAACAAGTTTCCCATTAACAAATATCATATTATCAATAATTTTACAATATTTTGATATGATTAATTGTTTTGTCATATTTTCGCGAAAATTGCGGCGGCATTACAGCCACCAAATCCTGAAGCCACTTTTAAACAAGAATTTATTTCTTTTTCTGTTGTTTTAGATATTACATTAATGGGAACCGAAACGCCGGAATTTTCAAACCCAACTGTTGCATGAAGAATCCCCCTTTTTAAAGAGTGCATTGCTGCAATTGTTTCAATAACACCGGCAGCACCAAGTGTATGTCCGAAATAGCCTTTTAATCCGACTAAAGGAATTTGGGAATAACCCATTTTTTTAAATGCAATTGCTTCCATTTCATCGTTAAAAGGAGTTGCTGTTCCGTGAACTGAAATAAAACCGATTTCATCTTTTAATTTTTTCCGGCTTTGCTCGGCGGTTTTTTTCATTGCAAGATATAAGCCCTCACCTGTGCGGGAAGGACCTGAAATATGACTGGCATCATTACTAATTGAACCTCCACAGTACACGATGTTATTTACAGGACATTGATTTGGTTCAGATGATAAAATTACAGTTCCGCAGCCTTCGCCTAAATTAAGCCCGTTGCGGTTTTTATCAAATGGTTTACATGGTAAAGAACTTAACGCTAAAAATGATTGAAAACCTGAAATAACAAATTTTGTAAGAATATCGGCACCGCACACAATTACATTTTTGTATTTTTCCCGCTCAATTAATCTTGCTGCGGTAATTATTGCTACAACTCCCGAAATACAAGCATTTGACAAAACCAAAGGAGTATTTTTAAGTTTAAAATAGTTTTGAATTTCTTCGGCTGTTTTCCATAAAAACACACGTTCACGGGAAATTTCGGGGAGCCGGTTTTCATTTAATAACTCTATGTTGCCCTTTGTGGTTGATAAAATTAGAAGTGTATTGCGATTTGTTATATCAATTTTTGAATTTTTTAAAGCATCGGAAATGGAAATTATGCAGAATTGTTCAAATCTTGTAAATTCATTTGGGTCAGCATGTTTTTGAAATTCGTTTTTTAATCTTTCAGAATTTACCTGCGAACCATAAAACGATTGAGCCGATAATTGCACATTGTAAATTAGAGTAATTCCTGATATTTGTTTTTCAATTGCGGCAATATTTTCGGCAGTATTAAAACCCAGCGAAGAAATTATATTATCTGCAATAAAATATGCGTTTTTCATTATCACCTGTGGATAAAGTGTCTGTCTGTAAAGTCAATCCTTATTTTTTTTGTTTATAGTTTGTAGTTCGTTGTTAAACAATCAACTATTCACCCTGTTAAATACCTTTTTTTGAAATAATAAATATTGATTATACTTATTTAACAAGCGGACAAAAAACTTTTAAACTTTCAAAAATACCTAACATTATGGACAAACTCTAATTAGAGTTTGTCCATAAAGTTTATAATTCGTTCCAATTTAAGATTTAAAACCCTAATAATTAATCAAAAATCTAAATTCTTAATTCTAAAATAATTTAAAACGCCGACATTACGGACAGACTCTGATTAATCCCATTTTTTTCCAATTAATAAAGAATTCGGGAAAAGTTAACATCAGTTCACGATTCATATTTAAAAACACCTGAATACTTTTTGCGGAATCAATAAGATCTTTTGTATCTTTATTAAAAATACTGTATTCGAACATAAGTTTTGCGGCATCGGTATCAATACAACGCTATTAAAGCAAAATTCGGTTGTTTGCTAAATATCAAATAGTTATAAATATAATTAATTCACTAGTATTAATTTTAACATGCAGTTATTTAATATAATACTAAAAATAGCGGATTTATTCTTAATTTTTAACTATTAAACATTAAAATCATAAGTATGTGAATATCAACTTAAAATGATAAATATTATATTTTATACTGTCGTGAAATATGTTTATTATTGACAATACGAAACATATATTATGACAATACTATTACATTCAAATTCAAATAGTTAATTAATATATCAATATAAGTATTAAAAATATAAAGATAAATTTAACCATATTTTGTTTTAATAGATATAACGTGTAGAAATAATTCCGGTATCGCCGTAAAACAGAGGGCGTTTATAATTGCATTCGATTGAAATAACCGGAGTAATTATGCCGTTTTTAAAAAATTGAGATAACCTAAACCGTATTTTTTGCCAAATGTTTCACGCCCGTCTTCAAGATACTTTAAGTAATTTCCGTGCCATACAACCCATAGAGAATCAACTTAACTGAATCTTATATGAAATTCAGTTTCAACTTCAAATAAATTGCTCTGTGTGTAAATGGTCATTTAAAATTACAGATTATAATGTGCAAAATGGGATTTATTTTTTTCATGTCCCCTTATCACATAAACTATTCATGTTTTTAAATTTAATCATCTGTCAATACTTTTGGCAATCCCCTTTTTTACTACTTTAATAGTTTTAAAGTGTTCGCCTGCTTTAATCTCACATAAATAACAGCCGGCAGGTTTATTGCACAAAAGAGGTGACATATCAATCTCATTTCCTTCAAAATCGGTCCATATTTTATGTCCTACCAATGTACCATTAATATCAAAAACAGCTATAGTAAGTTTACCATGAAAAGTGGTATAAAATTGTAATTTAATGGTTAAATTCTGGTCAAATGGATTGGGAGAAGCGGAAATATTAAATAATTTTATAGAGGGAGCATCTTTTGCTGCATTTTGTAAACCGTCATTCAATAACGGATACCATTCCTGGTAATACCAAATATAATAATATACAGCCGTATCGGTAAGGGCAAAAATAGTGCTGTTGCTGCTACTCCCCGAATCACCGTAAACCGCTAACATCTTTACATCAGGTTTTCCGGCTATACGAGGCAGTCCGTTATTAGAAAGGGGAAACCACGAAGCCGATATCCAGTTGTAGTTAAGCACAACGGTATCGGAAAAAACAAAAATACCGCTGGAGTTATCCCATTTATTGTTATACACTGCAAGCGATGAAATTTTTACCGTATCCTGCACATGGGTTAATCCTTGGTTTGATAAGGGAAACCATTCCTGATAATACCAACTGTAGCGATACACAGCAGTATCGTACAAAGCAAACAAGCCACTGGTATAAGAATTCTGATTATCGTAAGCCGCAATTTGTTTAATATACTGAGAAAACGAAAACGGCACATAAATATACAAAATTAAAAATAAAAATAATTTTCTCATAATGATTAATTTTAAAACGCTTAAAACAACAATGATAGTGCCAAAAAATTATTTTTTCTTTAAAAGATAATCCGCATATACAAAAACCAAATCACAATTCTTGCTTTCTGTCTTGTAAGTTCTCAATACCTGCTGCTGGTTGTAAATTTACCCTGTTAGATAATTGCTCTTTTAGTAACTACTCAGCCCAAAGAGTATTTAAACAAT
>PCSS01000310.1 GCA_002771395.1 Bacteroidetes bacterium CG23_combo_of_CG06-09_8_20_14_all_32_9
AATTTTTTCTTGTCAATCTTTCTCAATCTCGTACTCAATTTCTTCAATCATCCTAATAATCATTCTCTTGTGTGTCCAAATTTTTAATTATGAATATTTTATTTGTTTTAAAGTTTATTTTTTGCAGATATTACAGCTTTAATAACTGCACGTTGTGTAATTACTTTTAAAATATCTCGTCGGTATTGAGCGCTGCCGCGTATATCATCAATTGGAAGGGAATCATTAGAGGTGGCTATTCCGATTTGTTCAAGAACAGGGGAGTTTTCAGAGAGTTCAGAAATATTTTTTCCGATTAAAATTTTGGTAGAACTTATGCTGATTAAAGGAGTTGGAGCTACAGCGCCAATAACAATACATGCATCAACGCAAATATTGTCCTTAATTTTTACCATAACGGCAGCCGATACAACAGAAATTGATGTTGCTTCACGCAAGCCGAATTTTTCGTAATGTGCACCAACACCTGCAACAGTTTTAGGAACAATTATTTTAGTTATTATTTCACCTTTTTTAAGTGCTGTTTGATGGCTATGGAGAAAAAAATCTCTCAACGGAATTTTCCTTGTTTTGTCTGCATTGCAAATTTCAACCTGAGCATTCACAGCCATTAAAATAGGAGCAGAATCGCAACATGATGCACCGGTGCATAAATTTCCGCCGATGGTGCCTCTGTTTCTTATTTGTTCAGAACCTATTTTTGTAAGTGCATCCTGAAAAGCGGAAAGATTTTTCTTTAAAATTTCAGAAGCGATAATTTCGCTGTGAGTTAATCCTGCACCTATGTAAAAGAAATTCTCATCTTCATTAAGCGTCTTTAACTCATTAATACCTGATAATGAAATAATATCGGTATTATTACGCAATCCTTTTTTTATTTCAACCAGAATGTCGGTTCCACCTGCAATTGCTGCTCCATTTTCGCTTTTAGCAAGCAGGTTAATCGCCTCTTTAACCGATTTTGGTTTATGATAATTAAAATCTGAAATATACATTATTCGTTACTATTAAGCAGCAAAAGTAAAAATAAATTATTTCATTGCTTCATTGTTTACCCGGTGAAATTTTAAGCTATCTAACGGGGTAAATTGGTATAATCTGTGGCTGAAAAGAACAAGGACTGAATAGTAACCATTATTCGGTTATTTATTTTTTTCTTTAATCAGTTTTGCGAAAATACTTATGGCTATTTCGTCGGAGGTTTTAGCATTAATGTCAATTCCTATAGGCATATCAACTTTTTCGAGTTCTTCTTTTGTTGCAATACCTTCCGATACAAACATTTCTTTTGTGCGAGTTACTTTAGTTTTGCTGCTAATCATTCCAAGATAAAAATGAGGTTTTTTTATACAAAAAGCCAGAATTTCGCGGTCAATAGAATGGTCGTAAGTAGCAATTACAATAAAAGTTGAGTTATCGTAAGACAATGTAGGTAGAATTTGAGTAAAGGGAGCGGTTATTTTTTGCAATCCCTCAAAAGTCCAATCGTTAAAAATTCCTTCGCGGCAGTCAACTATTGTAATGTCAAAATCAAGTCCGGTTGAGTGTTTTACAATAGCTTTACCAACGTGTCCTGCTCCAAATAACAATAATTTTTTCTTTTGCATAATGGGTTCTATAAATATTTCGAGCGAGCCACCGCAACTCATATCGTGTTGCAATTTAAGCTCGTGCTTAAAAAGTTTGGCTTCATTTGTTTTAATAATGCCCAAAGCATCGTTAATTGTGGCTTTTTCGAGATTACCGCCGCCAATTGTTCCAAAAATGCTTCCATCTTCAAAAACTATCATCTTGGCACCGGCTTTTAAAGGCGTAGAGCCAATTGTATCCACAATAGTGCAAAGTGCAGTTTTCTTATTTGTGTTCAAAATTTCTATTATTTTATGACAGATACTTTCCATTTTATTTTTTAAAATTAAAATATTTTTTGTAATCTTGTGGGTTATTGATATTTATTAGAATTTTTTGATTCGGAATTTCTAATTTAAAACTTATAAAAGTACTTAATATTTTTTTAAGATTAACATCGTTTTTTTTATTATTTTTCAATTTCTCAATAATTTTTTTTGGCAGTAAAATCGGATGACCTCCTTTACCATTAAAGGACGGAATAATATATTTATCGGGTAAATTTTCAGAAAAAATGTAATTTAAAATATCAGCAGTAATAAATGGATTATCGGTATCCTGAAGAAAACAAAAGTCACAATCTTCCATTTTCTGTAAACCTAATTTTACTGAATAGAAACGTTCAAATTCAAGTTTTTCGTTTATTACAATGGTAATGTTTTCCAGATTTTTTAGTTTGCCTGCTACATTTTTATTTACAACTATAACTATTTCGGCACAACCAAAATTACGATAAGTGCTTATAATTTTTTCGATGAAAGTTGTGTTTTTATCAAATGGTAAAAAAAGTTTTGGGGTATTCATTCGTCGGGAAATACCAGCAGCCAAAATAAGAACACTTACTTTTTTATTTTCGTCAACATTATGTATTTCTCTATTAAAATTTATCATAAATTCATTCTTTGGGTGTATCATTAGCAAATTAATAACGTTAAATATTTTGTAAGCTCAAACTGAATTCAAGGTTAATAGCGGTTAATAAAGGTTAATAAAGGTTACGTCTGCGGCTGAGTAGTTAATATACGTATGCCCGATAAAACTTTTACATTTTACATTTAGAATTTCACATTTTGCAAATATTGTGTAATTTTAATTTACAATACTTTTTAAAATTTCACAATCGTCTTTTTAAGAACCTATAAATCTGTCAATCCGGGTAGAACATTTAAAACTATTTGTTTTCTTAATCGGTTAAATTTTATTAAAACATGTTCGTTAAAAGGCAAAAGAATTTCCTTTTTTCCTGACATTACAGTTACAAGAAAATTTCCCGGGATATCCATTATGTTGAAAATTTTGCCAAGATTAGTACCGTTTTGGTCAATTACAGAGAATCCTACCAAATTAGAAGTTGAAAAATCGGATTTAACTTTATTCGCTTTAAGATTTTCGACAAAAACTTTGCAATCAACAAAGTGTAATGCTTTGTTTTTATTATCTATACCAGAGAGTTTTACAATTATAGTTTGAGAAGACGAAAGTGTATATTCTTCTAAAAAAAAAGGAACCAATAATCCATCTATTTCAATGAATATTGCTCCCGCTAAATTATAATTATCAGAAATTTCAAACACCGTTTTTAATAAAAGTTCACCTTTTACACCGTGTGTTTTAAGCACAATGCCGAACTCGCGACATTTTTCTCTGAACATAAGAAATTTGTAACTAATCAGAATTTTGTGTTAATATATTAAAAGTCAGATTTTAGAAGTTAGAAGTAATTTAAAATTTTACATCTCATTTTATACTTAATAAGGTCATTAATTGTTATTCGCTATCGCTGTCATTCAATTGTATGACCACTGAATGACTATTGTAC
>PCSS01000087.1:0-2467 GCA_002771395.1 Bacteroidetes bacterium CG23_combo_of_CG06-09_8_20_14_all_32_9
AAAAGAGATTTGGTTTTACGATTTCAGAACCAACATTCATTTTACACTAAAGAAAAATCCGTTGAAGCTGGAAGACCTTAGGGATTTTATCACTTGCTACAATCCAGACAACAGACATAAACGGAAAGAACTTTTCAATGCTGAAACAAATCCTGAAGGCAGATGGAGAAAATTTTCTTATGCTGAAATTATTGCAAGAGATAAAACTTCATTAGATATATCTTGGATTAAAGATAAATCACTTGCCGACCTTGACAACCTCCCCGACCCTGATGTCTTAGCCGGTGAAATCATTGAAAATCTCGAAGCGGGTTTGGAAAGTTTTAAAGAAATAATGTTGACAATAAATGGAAAAGAATAAAATGCCATCTTAATACTTTGCATTTATTGCGTAACTTTGTCAAGCTAAGTGTATCGCTTTGCGAGATATAATTTTCGCAAGAAATAAAACACACCTGAAGAGTTAGTTTATTTTTAATGTATTATTATTGCAAATTAACATCAAAAAGAGTAAAAAAATGAGTGAAATACTTTTACAGATTGATGGAAAAGAAATCAAAGCAAGAGAAGGGATGACCGTCCTGGAGGTTGCCCAAAGTGCCGGGATATTTATACCCACACTCTGTTATCACAAAAAATTGAAACCTTATGGGGGTTGCCGGCTTTGCATCGTAGAAGCAGAATCTGGCGGCAGAACAAAGCTCGTTGCTTCCTGCGTTCACCCGGCAGAAGAAAAATTGGTAGTCAGAACCTGTTCTGAGAAGGTGAATAAAATTCGCAAAAACCTCCTGGAGCTAATGCTTGCCCATGCTCCGGAATCTCCTATATTGCAGGAACTGGCTCATGAGTACGGCGCAGATAAAAACCGTTTTGGAAAAGAGTCCTTATTCTGCGTTCATTGCGGGCTATGTGTCAGATACTGTGCCGAAGTCAAGAAGTTGAATGCTATTGGATTTATTAACAGAGGCATAAGTAAGGAGATAAGTTTTATTCCCGAAATAGCCTCCAAGGAGTGCAACAACTGTAAGGAATGTTTTGAACTATGCCCGACATCGTATCTCCAGGCAGCTTTCGTTTTAACCGAAGCCCTTGCATTTCCCAAAGCTTCTTCAGGAACCTCGTCAGACGGTTAAATTATTAAGTTCGAGTTACCGGTTGCCGGTTATATTTCTGAAATTTATATCAATTACTTTTTGTAGCTACTACTACTACTCACCCGGCTTAATATATTTATGAGCAGCATGAAAATTAAATATAACATTTTTTACCCTGAATATACAGGATACAAGTTGCAAGATGCAGGATATTTACACGTTACAGTTATGAACTTGTATAGTTCTACGAAGTTTATCTTAGGCGCAGCCGAAAGGCTTACTACAAGTCTTGTATCCTGTATCATTTTGCCATAAAAATAAGTATATCTCAAAATACCAATAAGTTAGACTGTGTAAATAGTTAAGCTTTTTTATTTTTTCGTTGGATTAATATAAATACAATTGGTATAAAAAAAGCCTTTCTATGCTTAACAGCTTAGAAAGGCTTTTAATAAAAGATTAGGAATTGTTAATAATATATTGTTCTTTGTGATTCTTTGTTTGTGCAACAAAGGCTTAAAATATAGATTACTATATTAAATTAACAATGCTTAAGATTGAAATTAATTTACATCGCTTTTGCAGTTTCGCTTACAATTAATTCGTAAGCTCCTGCAATTATTTCTGTAAAAGTGTGTTTCTTACCGTCTTTGTCGGTGTACTGCCGGTTTGCAAGCCTTCCGGTTAACGAAACCCTGCTTCCTTTTTTAATTTCACCAACTGCTGCATCGGCAAGTTTGTTCCACATTACAATGTTGTGCCATGTAGTATCACTCACCCATTTACCTTCGCGATCCTTATAACTACGGCTTGTTGCCAACGAAAAACGTAAAACTTTACTGCCATTTGGCAATGTTTTTACTTCGGGGTTTATTCCGATAAACCCGCTTAATTCGACTTTGTTAATCATCTTTTCCATAACGTTAAAAATTTAATTAATACTAAAATGAATTTTAATTTGACGCAAAGGTAAGGTGAGCATATTACCGTATTCGTCTGTTAATCACCTATATTCGTTTATATCCGATTATAAACGGTTATAATTGGATATATAACATAAATAGTGATACTTACAATAATTGATTTTTTTTGTGGAAAAATAAAAAAAGAAACATCTCATTGCCAAAATCATTTTATTAATAAACTTTTAAAAATTTAAAGTCATGAAAACAACAATTTTTTTAATGATGTTTCTTACGGGATACTGGTTTTGTCCTGTAACAACAACCACACCCGATTCTATTTCGGGTGTTGTAACAGATGCTTCAACAAGTAATCCTGTTGATAAAGCGACTGTTTCGCTTTATCGGGATGGTAACTTTGTAACGTCGGTAAAAACGGGAACTGACGGAACATTTATCTTTGCCAAATTA
>PCSS01000087.1:2489-5297 GCA_002771395.1 Bacteroidetes bacterium CG23_combo_of_CG06-09_8_20_14_all_32_9
TTTCCTTATCGCCAAACCCCGTTATTTCTGTTGCAGATGAGGAAAAAGAACTTTTAAAAAAAGACAATTATTCCGGTGTAATGCGTGCTAAATGTGAACAGTCGTCTGTAAGTTTAGGTGCAATATCTTACGATTATGTTGATGTTGTGCACAATACTGAAGCTTACGATAAAATTAACGATAATGTATTTAAAGAAGCGCTTACAAACCCTTTATCAACTTTTTCGGCAGATGTTGACAAAGCATCTTACTCAAATGTCCGCAGATTTTTAAATCAAAATCAAATGCCTTATAAAGATGCAGTTAGGATAGAGGAAATGATTAATTATTTCGAATACAATTATCCACAGCCAACCAATGGCGACCCGTTTTCAATTAATATGGAAATTGGTAAATGTCCATGGAACGAAAAACACGATATAGTGATGGTTGGATTACAAGGCGAAAATATTGCTGTAACAAAAATTCCATCAAGTAACCTGGTCTTTTTGTTAGATGTTTCGGGTTCAATGAGCGACCAAAATAAACTGCCATTATTAAAGCAGGCATTTAAAATTCTTGTAAATAATTTAAGAAACGAAGATAAGGTTGCAATAGTAGTTTATGCAGGTGCGGCAGGTTGTGTGTTGGAATCAACCCCCGGCAATCAAAAAGAAAAGATTAATGCATCACTTGAGATATTGCAATCGGGTGGCAGTACTGCTGGAGGTGCCGGCATTAATTTGGCTTATAAAATTGCTAAAGAAAATTATATTGTTGGCGGCAACAATCGCGTAATTCTTGCTACCGACGGCGATTTTAACATAGGTGCCAGTAGCGATGCTGAAATGACCAGACTTATTGAAGAAAAACGCAAAGATGGCGTATTTATCAGCATACTTGGTTTTGGAATGGGTAATTATAAAGATTCGAAAATGGAGAAAATTGCCGACGCCGGCAATGGTAACTATTATTATATTGATAATATTATGGAAGCTAAAAAAGTTTTTGGAAAAGAACTTTGGGGAACGCTTTACACTATAGCCAAAGATGTAAAAATTCAGGTTGAATTTAATCCTTCAAAAGTAAAGGCATACAGGTTAATTGGTTATGAAAATCGTTTGCTCAATAAAGAGGATTTTAACGATGATACCAAAGATGCAGGCGAAATCGGTTGCGGGCATACTGTTACAGCACTTTACGAAATTATCCCTGCCGGTTCCGATGAGCAGGTAAACAATACCGACCTGCTGGAATATCAGCAAACAAAAGTAGTTAACAGTAGTGATATTATGACTGTTAAGTTGCGTTATAAAAAACCTGACGAAGATATTTCAAAACTTATAGTTCATAAAATTAAAGAAAGCAACAGAAAATCAGACAATTCAAACAACTTCACTTTTGCCTGTGCAGTAGCGGAGTTTGGAATGCTATTACGTGAATCGGAATTTAAAGCTAACTCTTCTTATTCTGCCGTGCTTGCTTTAGCCTCAAATTCAAAAGGCGACGATAAGGAAGGATACCGTTCGGAATTTATGAAGTTAGTTGAAACAGCCGATTTGCTTAAAAAATAAAACGGTAATAACATAATAAAAAAGCGTAGTGAGGGCTACGCTTTTTTTATTTCCATAAGATTTAAAAAGTATTGAACATATTGATTTTTCAAGGCATTCACACTATATCGTTCTTCAACAGTCTGACGGCCTTTTTTACCTAATGTTAATCTTAAACTCTCATCTTCAATAAGCAGTGATAGTTTTTCAACCCATTCTTCTTCTGTTGAAGCTAAAAATCCATTTTCGCCATCTTTAATAATTTCAGTATTTACACCTATGGGCGACATAATAGTTGCAATTTCTAACGACATATACTGCAAACCTTTAAATCCGCATTTCCCTTTTGACCATTCATCATCGGGTAAAGGCATAATACCAATGTCAATTTCAGAAAGGTCTTGAATTTCTTTTTCGAGCGACCATTGTGTTGCTTCAATGTCTAATTCGGGTAAGTGATATGGAAAATTTACGATTACTTTGAAATAAATTTTTTTGTTAAATGTTGTCTTTATTTTTTTTAGCGCAGGTATAATTGTTTCAAAATGCTTTAAAGTAGTTGATGTGCCTGTCCAGCCAATACAAATACTTGTTTTCTTTTGAAATTCATAAATCCGTTTATGATAATCGGTATCAATTGTTGTAGGCATAATTTCAGTTCGTGGATTGAAACGTTTTGCATACTGCGACAGGTATGCGTTTCCTGCCAGAACAAGGTCGGCAATTTTAATTATTGAAGCTGTTTTTGAAGGTTTTTTTAGCCAGTTAAGGTTTGCATTTCCTTCTGAGGTATCATTAAGCCAGATAGCATCATCAAAATCAAAAATAATTATTGAATTTTTTGCTCTTAGCATTCTCTCAAAAAGAGTAATACCAAGCATAAAAACTTCACGATAAATAAAAATAATGTCGTAATTTTTTGATTTTCGAACATCATCCAGTCTTTTAAAAAAACTCTTAAAAAGAATCCATGTTTTTTGATAATAATTGCCTTTTGTGTAAAAAATTTTATCGTCTTTTTCTGAAATAATATTCGAATAAGTTATATCAAATCCTTTTTCCCTAAGAGCGGGCAAATACTGTTCGCATCTAAACCGCTGACCCGGTGAACGATTTAAACGATGAGGAACAATATATAAAATACGTGGCAATTCAATAATTTTAAAAGCAAAATAACAAAATTTTACGTGTAAATAAAAATTGTTTAATTTTATGTTTTGTTTCTCAATATTTGTACATTGATGATTAAAAGAATAGCTGTTATTGTTCCTGCTTA
>PCSS01000087.1:5324-8843 GCA_002771395.1 Bacteroidetes bacterium CG23_combo_of_CG06-09_8_20_14_all_32_9
GTTATCGTTGTGAATGATTGCTCACACGACAGGACTGCTGAAATTGCAGGCCGGCTTAAGTGTATTCTCCTTGATTTGCCTGTAAATCTTGGCATTGGCGGAGCGGTTCAAACCGGCTTTAAATATGCTTATGAGAACAAATATGATTTTGCAATGCAGGTTGATGGCGACGGGCAGCACCCACCAACTGAAATACCAAAACTACTGAAACATATTTCAGAAACCAATGCAGATATTGTTATTGGTTCTCGTTTCATAAACAATATCGGATTTATTTCCACTTTTTCGCGCCGGCTTGGCATTGCTTTTTTTAAATATCTTCTGCGATTATTTTGTGGGGTTATAATAACCGACAGCACATCAGGGTTCAGAATTTTAAACAGAAAAGTATTAGCAATTGTATCAGAAATATATCCCGATGATTATCCCGAACCAGTGTCAATTATTTTATTCCGCAGGAATAATCTGAAAATTGAAGAAGTACCGGTTATAATGTGCGAAAGGAAGGGAGGAAAGTCTTCAATTAAAGCGTTTACCTCTTTATACTACATGCTGAAAGTAAGTATAGCAGTATTTTTTACTTATATACGAAACCGAAATAAAAATTAAAATTTAATCAATATGAATAATGTAGTTCCGGTTAAAATACAAATCATCGCCATTGTGATTAGCCTTGGTTTTCTTGCTTATATTGGCAGACTGATTGTTAAAGGTAAGCTTCGTGAAGAATATTCGTTTATATGGGTATTCGGAGCGTTAATATTAATTCTTTTTTCATTCTGGCGCGAAGGGTTAGCAGTAATAGCAAAATTACTTGGTGTGTATGCTGCTCCCAACCTTGTTTTTATGGTAGCTATATTTGGTATTTTTATTTATTTGCTTCACATCTCTGTTGTTGTTTCACAGCTTCACGAAAAGAATAAAAAATTATCTCAGGAAATAGCGTTATTAAAAAATAAAATAGAGAAAATTATTTCTGATAAAACAGAAAAATAAATGGTTTCTGCCGAAAAAAAAGTATATCTGCTTTATCCACCTATATCTAAATTTGAAAGATATTCATCGGAAATTGGAAGTGCTGGTGGAGAACAAATACCACTCGGTGTATATTATCTGGCATCTTATTTAAAACAAAATAATTATGAAGTAAAAGTTACTGATGCCGAAGCTTATAAGTTATCTTCTACACAAATTATTGATGAGATAAAAGAATTAAATCCAAAATTTATTGGGATAAGTTCAACTACTGTTGCATTTCACAGAGCAGTAGAGGTTGCAAAATTTATAAGAAAAGAACTTCCCGATAAAATAATTATACTCGGAGGTCCGCATGTTTCTGCAAACCCTAAACATGCTATGTCGTTCAGCGAATTTGATTTCGGTGTGCTTAAAGAAGGTGAAATCACGCTTGTTGAAATATTAAAGCATATTAATGAACCTAAAAAATATTACCAGATTAAAGGTATTGCTTTTCGTGATGGTAATGGACAGACAATAATAACACCTTGCAGGGAATTTATTGAAAACCTCGACACATTACCGTTTCCCGCTTATGAAATGATATCCGACATTTCATTATACACTCCTCCTCCTTCAAATTATAAAACTCTTCCGGTAATAAATATGATTACAAGCAGAGGGTGCCCTAACCAATGCACCTTTTGTGATAACAATATTTTCGGACGTGAATACAGACAGCGTTCTGCTGAAAATATTATGGAAGAAATAAAATTCCTCCGAAAAAAATACGGAGTACGGGAAATCGCCTTTGTTGACGACACATTCCTTATTAATAAAAAACGCATCTATAAACTGTTTGAAATACTTGAAAAGGAAAATATTTTTTTCTATTGGACATGTATGAGTCGCATTAATAATACAGATTTTGAATTTTTGAAATTCTTGAAATCAAAAGGTTGCTGGCATATTTCATTTGGAATAGAATCGGGTGATGAAACAATATTAAAACTAATAAAAAAGAATATTTCGCTTGAAAAAGCAAAAGAAGTTATTACATGGTGCAATAAACTGAAAATAAAAACCAAAGGGTTCTTTATTATTGGGCATCCTACCGAAACTATTGAAACCATTGATAAAACCATTAAACTTGCCTGTTCTCTTAAACTTGATGATATTGTAACAACAATAAATACCCCAATCCCAGGTTCACAGCAATATGCCGAAGCAGAGCAGTACGGAACGATTGATAAAACGAACTGGGCTGAATTTAATTACTGGCGACCGGTATTTGTTCCTAATGGATTAACAAAAGAAATACTTTTAAGAAAACACAAAGAAATATATCGCAGGTTTTACCTTCGGCCAAGAATTTTATTTCGCTATTTTATGAGCTTTTTTGGCAAGGGCGGATTAAAAAGATTTACCCATGTGTTTAAAGCAAGTTCATTTATTTTCAGAAAAGAGTTTCTGTGTTAACTTTCTGCCTTTTTAAAAAATAATTATCTTTGCAGTGCTATATTACGCTGATTATGAAAAAAACAAAAAATCTGCCATTATTAATTGAACGTGACGAAGATGGTTATTATGTCGTTGAATGTCCTGTTTTTTCCGGTTGTTATACTCAGGGTAAAACCGTTGACGAAGCACTGGTAAATATCCGCGAAGTCATACATCTTTGTCTGGAAGAAGTGGAAAACCGACAACGATTAAGGGAATATTCACCTACAGAAATTTCTTTCCATACTTTGGCGTATGTCTAAACTGCCGGTAATCTCAGGTGAACGAGCTGTCTAGGCATTTAAACAACTTGGTTATGAGGAAGTTCGCCAACGCGGTAGCCATGTTCGTATGTATCACCATGACAAAGCAAAACATTTGCCTTTAACCATACCACAGCACAAAAAGTTAGGAAAAGGTTTATTGAGAAAATTGCTGTGCGATGCTCATATCACCGTTGAAAAATTTATAGAGTTGATTTAACGAACTTGTATAAGTAACATTTCACTTATTTTGTAATTGGCTTTTAGCAAGTTTGATGTTGTTCTTTGCCAGTTCATAGTTTGGGTCTATCTTTAACGCTTTATTGCATGCCTCTATTGCCTTATCATACATTTTTAATTGGTTATACGCCGAGCATATATTGTTAAATGCCTCAACATAGTTGGGTTTAATTTTGATGGCTTCTTTACATGCATTGATACATTCGATGTACTTGCCGGCTTCATAATAATAAAGACTTAAATTAAGATAATTATCAGCCGTAGGATTTTTCTTTGCAGTATCTATTGCTACATCAATCTTTGTTTTTTTGTTTTTAGCAGTATCAATGTATGTTAGGCATTTCGCATCATTTGGTAAATACTGCAACGTTTCTTCTGCAAGTTTTTTCAGGTTTCTCCAATCTTCGGTTTCATTGTACAATGCCATTAAAGTTAAGCGAGCATCGGTGTATGCGGGATTTGTTGCAATGCATTTAAGAAGTATTTCCCTTGCTTCATCAAATCTTTTTCGATTATAAAGGAAATTACCATAATAATAATAACCCTGATCAATATATGT
>PCSS01000087.1:8889-9969 GCA_002771395.1 Bacteroidetes bacterium CG23_combo_of_CG06-09_8_20_14_all_32_9
TAAGCGAATAATCTGGACGAAGTTTTAACGCTTTTTCAAAATATGTTTTTGCAGTGGGATAATTTCCTTTCTGCATCTGCGACAAGGCGTAATTCATAAGTCCTCTGCCATTATTTGGGCTTTTCTGTGCCACATCGTACCAAAGCGATTCCTCGTTATTCCAGACTTTATTTCGCTGATGTGTTCCGTAAGCGAATCCGCCAAGAATACCAATAATAAGGATTCCTGTTATAATTTTTCTGGCTACTGATGAAATAAATTTCTTTTCATCTTTCAGTATAAAAAAATAAATGAAAATATATGCAAAAGCTAATGCAAGTCCGATATATGGAAAATAAACACGGTGGTCATTTAATACTTCTGATAAAGGAACAAAACTCGAAGTCGGAATTAGTGTAATAAAAAACCATAATATTCCGAATGCTATTGGACGGGAAATAACATTCCTTGATAATCGCAGGGCAAGCCAGAGCATCCCTATGATAAACATAATTCCCATGAGCAGGCGGATATCAAAAATAGTTGAAAGCGGTTGCCAGTCGGTGTCAGCAGAAAGTTCTGTGGGAAGAATAAATGATTTAAAATATTGAACAATAACAAATGGTTGCGTTATCAGGTAATCCCATCGCGAAATGACAGCAAGAACCACTGTTTTGGGTGTCATAAAAGATGAAAAGAAAAACAATCCTCCTCCGATAATCAATATATGAAATATGGAAATAAACGAACCCCATACCTTTTTCCAATTTTCTTTATTAAAAATTCTGCTCAGGTCTGCTTGTTTTTCGAAAAGAACAATATAAACAAAAAGAATTGGACCAAACATCAAAGCAGATTCTTTCACAAAAAAACCAAAAATGTATGGGAGCAGATAAAAATGATATTTTCTTTTTTGCGGATAATAAATGTAAATTACCAGCGCAAGCATAAGCATTAAAGTAGAAAAGCTATCGGAGCGTGATATGATATAGTTAATGGTTTCAGCCAATGCCGTGTGATAGCAATAAAGTGCAACAATGAACAACGCAAAATATTTATTCCATTTATGATTGAGCGTTAAATCAAGAAGTTTTTTAAAAA
>PCSS01000325.1 GCA_002771395.1 Bacteroidetes bacterium CG23_combo_of_CG06-09_8_20_14_all_32_9
TTCCTGCTTCCTGCCTCCTGCTTCCTGCTTCCTGCCTCCTGCTTCCTGCTTCCTGCCTCCTGCTTCCTGCTTCCTGCTTCCTGCTTCCTGCCTCCTGCTTCCTGCCTCCTGCCTCCTGCTTCCTGCTTCCTTCCTCCAGTTTTCTTGACTTCTATTTTGGAATATGCAACGTATCTGAATAAACTCCATACCCGCCCCACACTCCAAGAGCTCCTCCCGAAATATTTGTTCTTGCCGAAATAGGTGAAGCAAATGGATTTCCATCGGTTATAAATTGTTGTTCAACAGAATACCAAAAATCATAATGAAAAACATCTATAGTACAAAGTTTTACTACAACGGTTTCACCTTTTCTAAAATAAAATCGTGATACTCCGGCAGAATCAAGCCCGTAATCATCGTACATATTATCTTCTAACGGATTACGACCCCGTTCTATAGCATACTCACAAAACTGACCATTAAAAAATTTATCATCAAAAACAGAAGGGTATGGTCGAAGATATATACTGTCTTTACCAAGAATTTTAGTAAAACCGCGATAATAATTTCCAAGTGTATCGGGGTCAACAAGGTAAAGCCAAATAAAGCCAAGTGTATCCTGATTTTTGTCGGGTTTAAATTTTAAACTGTCAATTTTTACAGAAGGTGGAATACTTGTTTGAGCGGTGTAAGTTTTCCCGTCAACTTCAACCTTAAGCCAGTATCTTTTACCGGTTTGTCCGATTAATGTACTACCTGCATATTTGAATTTAGGGTAAATATAAGGGTCATAAGTAAGCTGAAGGGAATCTGTAATAATTCCATCGGTAACGGTAATACGTGCATTAAATACTATCATATTAACTAATGCAGCAGAATCAATGTGCGAAAAGTAAGGTGCATTTTTGGTAACAAATACCCATGGTAACCGCCCTTCTTCAATGGCGCCTTCAATAACTATTTTTGTTTCAGGCACGGGTAAATCAACTGTAATTTCTTTTTCACACGATAACATTATCAATGTTGTTACGACAAAGAAAATAATTACGATTATTCTGTTCATTTTTTCAAAATTCAAAGTTAAATGTTAATGCCGGCAAAATTGAAAAAAGTGAGACTTGTTTTGCCGAGGTTTGAATGGAATAATGCTCAAGGTCAACTACAGAATTAAAATAAATCATATAAGGATTATATCTGTTGTAAACATTATAAATTGAGAAATTAAGCGACGATTCCCATTTTCTTTCTTTTTTAGGGATATTGTAAGTTACCGAAACATCAGCTCTGTGATAAGGTACCAAACGATAAGAATTTCGCGGCATGTATTCGTTAACAATTCTTCCTTCAATCATATACATTGACAAAGGTAAAGTTGTTGCATCACCCGTAGCGTAAACGAATACAGCCCCAAACGACCATTTTTTATTCAAATTATAAGAAAAAGTAACGGAAATATCGTGGCGACGGTCAAATTTTGCAGGATATTCTTCGCCATTGTTAATCTCATTAAATAGTTTTGTTGTTTTAGATAATGTATATCCAACCCAACCCGTAGCATTACCAAAGCATTTTTTAAAGAAAAATTCGGCACCGTAAGATTTTCCTTCTCCGAAAGTAAAATTGTTATCAGGATTATTCGACATATTATCATCGGAAGTTGAACCTTCTTTGTAATCGATTACATTATCCATTTTTTTGTAATACAATTCTATTGAGGTCTCAAACATATCTTTTTTCAGATTTTTAAAAAAACCTATGGCGTATTGTGTTGAAAACTGTGGTTTTATTAATTGAGTACTTGGAATCCACAAATCTGTAGGTAATGTTGACGACGACATGCTGGCTAATTGAATATATTGATAATTTTGTGTAAAACTTACTTTTACTGAACCGCTTTTATTAATTATAAATCTAATGGAAGTGCGGGGTTCGGCATGTTTGTATGTAACTAAAACTTCGCCTCTTTTGTAATATGCTGTGTCGGTGTTTTTGCCAAATACATCTCTTAAATAACGTGTAAATGGACCGATTTGCTGAAAAAGCGTGCCTCTTATACCGGCAGAAAGTTTAATATACTCATTCAAATCGTATTCATCGGTAACATAAATTGAGGCATCATTTGCGAAATACTTTATGGTTTTGCCTGTGTTGTAATCGGTTTGGCCTATACGGGCTGTGGCACTGCTTGGAGTAAAAATATGGTAAATATAATTAGTACCAAATTTAACAGTATGTATAACACCAGGTATAAAAGTAAAATCGTTTTTAATACTTAAATCACGAACACCACTAAACATTTTAAATTCAAAGTCGTCCATTTCGCCCTGAAATTCAAAATTATAATCGCTGAATGTAGCAGTGGTATTTAAAAACAATTTGTCGTTAAAAAGGTGGTTCCAGCGTAATGAGGTAGTTGCATTTCCCCATGGAAATCTCATTGTAAATCCGTCTTTTTTGTTTTTGTATGAGAAAACATCGCGGCCAAAATATCCGCTTAAAAAAAGACGGTCTTTATCTGAAAAACGGTAATTAATTTTTGTGTTAAAATCATAAAAATAATAACCTGTACCTTGTAAATTACCTTTAATAAAGGGTTTCATTATTACATCTATATAAGTTCTTCTGCCCGAAACAATAAATGAGCAAGTATCTTTTTTAACAGGTCCTTGAACAGTTAAATGAGATGCAATAACTCCTATTCCGCCGTTAACCTGAAGTTGTTGGTTGTTACCGTCTTTCATGGTGATATCTATAACCGACGAAAGCCGCCCGCCATAATTAGCAGGCATTCCGCCTTTTATAAGATTAACATCTTTTACAGCATCGGCATTAAAAACAGAAAAGAAACCGAATAAATGACTTGCATTATAAACAACGGCTTCATCAAGTAAAATAAGATTCTGGTCGGGACCACCACCGCGCACATAAAACCCTGCATTACCCTCGCCCCCCGACGACACACCCGGAAGCAATTGTATAGTTTTTAAAATATCTACCTCACCCATAAAAGCGGGAATAGATTTTATTTTTTCAATAGGTAGTTTAAACGTACTCATATTAATGCTTTCAATATTTCTGTTAGTACGTTCACCGCTAACAATAACTTCCTGACCAATAATTACAGCATCTTCAAGTTGAATATTGATTTTTAAATCTTTGTCGAGAGTAATTTTTTTAGAATAATCGCTATACCCAACGTAAGATACCATTAACTGGTACCCGCCTTTTGGTAAGGTAAGCGAGAAAAATCCATAACTGTTTGTTATTGTCCCTCTTGCAAGCTCTTTAACATATACATTAGCATTAATCATGTTTTCGCCTGTACGTTTTTCGCGTACATAACCACTGATAGTAAATTTTTGCCCGAATGTATTTGCAATAAAAGTAAGAAGCACAAAAAACAGCAACAGACGAAATTTAGCAGGAGAAAAAAATCTTATTATGATGTATGTTACAGAATATTTCACTTTAAAATTTCAAATAAAACAATTGTTTGTAAAAGTGGTAATTTTTTTTATTTTTTAAAATTTGCAATTTTGTTATTGTTAGTATATTTTTGCAGATGGAAAGATGAAAGTTTGTTACTACTAAGCAGGTGTTTTTTCACCCGCTGATTTCGCTGATTAACGCAGAAAAAATAAAATTTCATACATAATAAG
>PCSS01000361.1 GCA_002771395.1 Bacteroidetes bacterium CG23_combo_of_CG06-09_8_20_14_all_32_9
TTTTTATGTTAAATATGCCGAAATCCTTATAAAAAATAAACAAGGAAAGTGAAGGCAGGAAAAATAAATTATTATGAAAAAAAAATTAATTGATTTATTTGAAAATTTTGAAAAAATTAATCAAAACCAAGCAGGTAAAGTAATTGGCGGACGTCCACCTGTTGGATCAACTGAAGACTGTAATACATGTGATTCCAGTACAGAAGTCAATACTGGTAATAATACAGATTGTGATGATGATTGTGATACTGATTCTGAATTGCCACCAATTGCTACACTTTAATAATAAAAGGAGGATTTAATCCTCCTTTTAAAATCTTTTTTTTTAATTTCATATGATATTAATTAAGTCAAAGTCGTTTGAATTATCTTCAAATGTTGTTTATAAATGGATAAAGTATTTAAAACATGATGTTATTAGAATAAATCGGTGGGATTTTAATCAAAATAATATTTTAATAAAAAAACATACAAATAAAGAAATCCATATAGAATATAATAGAACCTCTTTATCTTCGATTGATAGATTTTGGTATAGAAGAGAAAGTACTAATTATCCCACATTTATAATTCCAAAAAAAATTACTAATGGACATGAGATTAATAAGCATATTATAAATGAAATTGATTCCATTAAAGAAGTGTTTTATAATTCACTTATAAATAAAGATAAAAATTCGCTTAGTAAACCTTGGAAAGGAAATCTAAATAAAATCACAACAATATGTAGTGCTGAATCTGTTGGTCTTTCAATTCCAGAATTTGTTATTACAAATGAAAAAATTCATTTGAATGACTTTTTTAAAAGAAGAAAACAAATTGTTGTAAAACCCATTTCAAACGTTGTAACTGTAAAAGCTAACGGAGAATCCTTATTTCCTTATACAAAAATCTTACTTAATGATGACTTGAAAAATATTCCTAATTTTTTTTTTCCATCTTTATTTCAAGAATACATTGAAAAGAAGCTAGAAATAAGAACTTTTTTCATGGATGGTCAGTTTTTCTCTATGGCCATGTTTACCCAACAGGATTCGAAAACAACAATAGATTTCAGAAATTACAATTTTAAATCTCCTATTAGAACAGTTCCATTTAAACTACCTGAAATTGTAGAAAATAAATTAATTGCACTTTTCGAGTTATTAAACTTAAAATCCGGTTCTATTGATATTATTTTATCAAAAAAAAACGAATACGTATTTCTTGAAATTAACCCTGTTGGCCAATTTGGAATGGTTTCTTACCCTTGTAATTATTATTTAGAAAAAAAAATAGCAAATAAATTAATTAATGAATAATCCTTTTAATATACATAAGAAACATCAAATGGGTGTTTTTCCATTGCCATTTTTCTTTTTACAAAAACAAGATAGTATAGGTCGAAAAACAAAAAAATCTGTTACAAGAAGTGATAAAATTGTTTTCAAAAACAAATTCTATAAAAAAATTTCAAATGTTATATGAGTACTTATTTTAAGCTTTTTGCAAATTGTATTCCAGTCAGAGGATACAAGCGAAGTATTATTTGCGATTTGCAATTAAATAGATTTATATATATTCCTAATGAAATTTTTGCTATTTTACATGAAAATAAAGCAAAAGAAATTAATTATCAGCAATTGTTAAAAAAATTTGATGATAAAACTCAAGGTTTAAAGCGCTTTGTTAATTATTTTATTGAAAATAATTATGGTTTTATTACTGAGAACCCTAATGATTTCCCTGAATTAGATTTAAGCTGGGATTATCCTTCAAAAATCACTAATGCAATTATTGATTTAAGTCATAATTCAAAATATAATATTCATAAGTTTTTGAAAGAAATTAATGAGTTAGGCACACCTGCCATACAATTAAGATTTTTTAATAAAATTAAGTGGGAAGAAATTCTTCAACTTCTTGTTTATATTGATAAAAATGATTTTTCATTTGAGTCTATTGAAATTATTGCACCTTATAATCCAAAATTTAAACATGTTTTTAGAAAACTATCTGATTATAATTCGATGGTAGTTAGTACAATAATTTATGGTTCAACTATTAATAAAAGTTATTTTATTAAAGAAAACTTATGTCATTTAACATATATAAAAAACAAATTTGAGAATGAAAATAGTTGTGGTATAATTTCTTATAACACATTTAATGTTAACTTATTTCAATTTTGCGAATCACAATCATTTAATACATGTTTGAATAGAAAGTTGAGTATAGACCAATTTGGAAATATTAAAAATTGTCCTTCATCTTCAAAAATATTTGGTCACATTGATAAAATTAATATTTCTGATGTTGTTGACAGTGCGGAATTTAAATATTTATGGAACATAAAAAAAAATGACATTAAAATATGTTCAATATGTGAATATCGATATATGTGTAATGATTGTAGGATTTTTATATCTGATGAAAAAGATATACTTTCAAAGCCACTTAAATGTTCATATAACCCAATAACTAGTTTATGGGAAAATTAAAATATTTATTAATTGTTTTATTTATTCTTGTTTTTCTGAAAGGTTTTAATCAGGATGATACAGATAAAAGTTGTTTTGATAGTATTGCTGAGAAAATAATTAACAATAGGTACGAAGATGCATATAGCCAAATTAATGGTTTTTTATTAAAAAAGAAAACAACATTTCAGAAAATAGAATTATATTACTATCCACCCCTTGATAATTTCTTAAACAATTCAATTTATAAGAATAAAATATTTAATAATATTCTTGGCATGTACTATAAAGAATATCCTTGTGAGGATTCTTTAATTGCTAATAATTGTATTAAAATGTATATTAATGATCAGAAATACAGAAGATTTAAAACTTGGTATTATAAAAATCTTCCTGAAAAAATAGATTCTATTAAAAAAGAATGGGATAAAGCTGATATTAGAAATAAAATTATAGCATCAGATTATCTCGACAAATATAAAGTTGATGAACTTAGTAAATTAGGTAAATTTTGTGTATATTCATTGTTTATGGTAGTACAACATTCTCCTTATGAAATACAAAAAAAATATTTCCCAATATTTAATTATTTGGTCAAAAAGGAGATGTTATCTGCTTCTACGCTTGCTCTAATGGAAGACAGAATTTTACGTAAAGAAGGTAAACTTCAAAAATACGGGACTCAGGTTTATTGTAATAATATAACAAATATTTGTATTCCTCAACCACATATTTCTATTGATAGTATGAATTTTTATCGTATGAAAGTTGGTTTGTCTAATATATGTATTTATTGGAGAGAAAATTTTAATATTGATTGTGATAGTTTAATACAAGATAATAAATAAGTACTATCATTTGCCAAAATAATAAAATGAAATCTTTTATATACTATAAACAACCCGACTCAAGGGATTGCGGCCCAACCTGCCTCCGCATGATTGCAAAACATTACGGGCGTAGTTACATATTGCAATATTTACGCGAAAAGAGTTTTATAACACGTGAGACAAACTAAAGCTAATTAATACCGAAATTAAAAACGAGCAAACGGGTAATCCTAAAAGTTTTGCTAAAAAGCTTAAAATATCGCGTAGTATGTTATATGTATATATCGAGGATATAAAAAAACTTGGA
>PCSS01000235.1 GCA_002771395.1 Bacteroidetes bacterium CG23_combo_of_CG06-09_8_20_14_all_32_9
TCATCAGGCAGGTTACAGTAAAGGAGAATATAAAACTTCAGCCGAAAAATTTTTGAAGTTAGGTTACAATTGTCTTGCAGTTGATTTACGTTCCGGTGGCGGAGTAAATTATGTTCAAAATGAAACAGCTAATCTTGCAAAAGAAAAAGGGATGACAATAACTTACCTTGAAGCTGAAAAAGATATGCTTGCCGCCATTGATTATGTATGGAGTAAAAGTCAAAAACAAATGATTCTCTTTGGAAGTTCCTATTCCGCTTCGCTTGCAATGTGCATTGCCAAAGGAAATTCAAAAATTAAAGCTGTTATCGCTTTTAGCCCAGGCGAATATTTTCAGCCCGATATGGTTATAAAAGATCAACTTAACGGTTTTGATAAACCCGTTTTTGTCGCCTGCTCGCAACGCGAATATACATACATGAACGATTTGCTTGCCAGTATACCCGATGAATTAAAAACTATTTTTAAACCACGCGATGGTGCAGGCGAACACGGCTCAAAAAGTCTTTGGCAAAGTTGCCCTGCAAGTAAAGAGTATTGGTTTGCTTTGTTAATGTATTTTAAAACATTAGATAATAATAAATAATTATTCTTGCACCAAAGTCATTGCAATTTACAAAATCAATACTTTGGACATGGAATAATTACCTTTCTTGTTTTTTTACGAAGTTTTTGGTCTTGGTTAAACTCGTAAATTATTGAAATTTCGTGTGAGCCAAAAGTGTTGGAAATAAGCCGCGAAATTGTAATATCGTAAGTATAGCCGATTTTTATGTCTTTCAATTGATAACCAACCAATATTACTAAAGCATCATTATTTGTATATCCGCGTTTGTATGCTTTAAAAAGCGGAATTCCCCTGTACCATATTCCAAGAATAACAGGCATTCGTGTCCAATACATCCCTGCATCCAATTGGTCGAACTTGTTTTGTGAGCGAAAATTAAAAGCAACTGTAACACTTTCTTCGTTGTAACTGCTTGTTTTTCCGTTTAAAAAGGATTTGTATCCGCCATGAATAGTGTATTTTACAGGTATTGGGCTTTCTCCATCAATAATTGATTGATTTGGTGTTGAAAGATGGTCAATTACAAAACCTCCCCAATATCTTGTGGAATAAAAAAGAACTGATGAGGAAAAATCGGCATAACTTACTTTTTTAAGTGGAGGAACTTCAACCGAACTTGGTGCATTACCCGAAAGTGACATCTGGTCGTTAAATAAAAGTTTGTTAAAATCAATGCTTCGCGAACTTCTGTAAAAGTGCATTGCCGGTCTAACTTGCCATCTTTTTCCTAACCGGAATTGATAAGCATATTGCACACCAATGTTTGTGTTGCGTAAATGTCCGCTGCCGGCTCTATCCTGTAAAACAAGCAAACCCACGCCACTGTTTAATTGTGGAATAAAATGGTCGAATGAAAAGGCGTAAGTTAAAAAAGAACCCGGAATAGCGGGCCATTGATCGCGGAAATTAAGAATAACGCGGCTCCCATCAGTTGAGCCTGCATACGAAGGCGAAAGATATAGCGGCGAAGCGTAAAATTGTGAAAACTGCGGGTCTTGTGCTTTTGCAGTAAAAAACAAAGAAATTAAAAAACCAAATAATATGTAAATAAATTTGTTACTGTTTAGGTATAAAGGTATAGGGTAAGAAGCATTGTTTCTATCAGTGGCATATTCCTTTGTCTTTTTCATACAATATTCCTTAATTCTTATTTCCTAATACCTTATACCTCTATCTCCATATACCTAAATAATTACCATAGAAGTTTCATTTATTAATTTATCTTTTTCAAACTAAAAGTTTTAAATAAATCTTCTAAAGATAATTTTGTAGTCATGTCAATTTCAGTAGAATACGGATAATAACCATCCGATTCAACCAAAACTTTATATTTTTTCCGTGGAAGAAGAACTAAAATATATTTTCCGTTTTTGCTGGTACGGTAAATTCCTTGTAACTCTTTGGTATCGAAATCAATAATTGTGATAGTAGCTTTCAGTAACATAAATTCAGGCTCATTTGTAATTATACTTCCCCTTAAAATAATCTGACTTGTTTGAGGGTCAATAATTTCGCCTTTGTAAATATCCATATTACCCTTGCCTTCATCACGGTTTGACGAAAAATAAACTTGTCTGCCGTCAAATGTTGCAACAATATAAATATCATCCATAACAGAATTAATGGGGAATCCGGGGTTTTCCGGTGATGTCCATTGTCCGTTTTCGTTGCGGGTGGATTTAAAAATGTCGTATCCTCCTATATTTTTATGTCCTTTTGAGCTGAAATACAGCGTTATACCATCAGGATGAATAAAAGGAGCATCTTCATCATACGGCGTGTTAATTATAGGACCGAGATTCATGGGTAAACTCCATGTATTATCCGGCATTTGCGTAACCCTGTAAATATCCTTTCCGCCATATCCGCCGGCCCGGTTGCTCGAAAAGTAAATAGTGGTTTGGTCTGGTGCAATGCTCATACTGGTTTCAGCTCCGTCTTCGGAATTAATGTTGGCTTCAAACAATACAGGTTCCGACCATTTTCCTTCATTGTTTTGTGAAATATAAATATGACCCGCTGCTAAATCTTTGCTTGTGCGGTAAATATAAAGTTGCTGACCATCTTTTGAAATTGTTACACATGCATCGTGTGTTTCGGTATTCAATGGTGAACCCGCATTTACAGGAGTATCCCATGTTGTTCCGTTTTTTTCGGATACATAAATATCTTCAAAATATTCGTAATAAGGGTCTAACAAATCACCTGTGCTGCCTTTCCTGCGACTGGTAAAGTAAAGTTTTGTTTCATCGGGATTAAGCAGTGGAACATATTCAGCATAAGGAGTATTTATTCCGTTGTTAAAATTTGTAACGGTTGCATTGGCTTTTGTAAGCATCATTTCTTTTGCGTTTAGCGACTTCTGCATAAAATAATCAACTTCATCAACAGAAATATCGGGTCTTTCGCCGTTATTTTTAAATTCCATATAAGCTTCAAGTGCCTTATCAAACATCATTTTATTGTGATAAAGCTGCCCCAGGTAATAATATGCTTCGGAATAATCGTTTTTCGATTTTTCGAAAAGGGGCAAGGATTCGAGGGTTTGTCTGCGAACCTTAAAAAGGCAAACCCCAAGTTTATAGCATACTTCGGTATTTACCGTATCCATTGCATATAACTCATTGTAGAGCGGCAATGCAAGATGAAAGTTATTGTATGAATACTGCATGTTTGCGGCTTCAAGTTTTTTGTTAAATAGCTTGTTTTTTCCAAATATTTGCGCATTACTTTGAGTGCAAATCAAAAGCATTGCAATGGAAAAAGCCGAAATAATAACCTGTTTCATGTGTTTATATTTTTTAGTTTATTGATACTCAATTTTTTATATTTTCAGATTGATGAAGATTGATAAGATTGATGAAGACGTTCTCCAATCTTGTTTTCTCAATCTTTTTCAATCTCATCACTTAACCTCAACCGCTAATATAATCATTCCCTTGTGTGTCTTTATTTAGTCGTGGATGTTTCATCTGTTTATATTTTAGTAATTTGTTTATATTCAATATTTTTTACATTGAATGAGATTGATACAGATTCGTCTTGTCAATCTTCT
>PCSS01000269.1 GCA_002771395.1 Bacteroidetes bacterium CG23_combo_of_CG06-09_8_20_14_all_32_9
TACAATAACAGATTCTCTTGGATGCCAGAAAATTGATTCTGCAACTGTTGGCGCAGGTATTACCGTAAATGCAACCGCTAAACGGGATACTACTATTTGCTATGGGGATTCATCTCATATATTTGGATTTGGCGGAAATACTTTTACATGGTCGCCTACTACAAGCTTAGACGATTCAACAATTTTTAATCCTTGGTCCCGCCCAACTCAAACTATAACTTATTATTTTACTGTATGGGATAGTATTTGTTTTGATATTGATTCTGTTACTATTCAGGTGTATCCGCAAGTTGGAGTTGATGCTGGACCCGACCAAACTATTATGTCAGATCATAGTGCAACACTTATTGCAACCTCATTAGACCCGCTTGCAACTTATCTTTGGTTTCCAACTACCGGATTATCAGATTCAACAACTGCCACAACTATTGCAACTCCCGACTTAACAACAATCTATTATATCCTTGCAACAAATTCCAACGGTTGTGTTGAAGTTGATTCGGTTAAAATTACTGTTATTCCCAAAATTATTGTCCCCACAGGAATTACTCCTAATGGCGATGGTTCCAATGATGTGTGGATAATTGATTTTATACAATTCTACCCAAATTGTGAAGTTGAAATTTATAACCGCTGGGGTGAAAAATTATTTTACTCACGTGGTTACCCCGACAACGAACGCTGGGATGGAAACTTTAAAGGAAAACCTTTACCTACAGGAACCTACTATTACGTCATTAATCTTCACGATGAAATTGAAATAAAGCCACTTACAGGACCGATAACAATTATGAGATAATATGAAACACACATGACAAATAAATTTTGTAACCAAACTTCAAAAGTTTCCAAAACTTTTGAAGTTTAATAAATACACAGATGAGAAAACTAAAATATATATTACTTTTTTTATTTTTTACAGAAATTGCTTTTTCGCAGCAAATACAGATGTATAGCCAATATATGTTTAACGATTATGTATTTAACCCTGCCGTTGCCGGAACAAAGGATTATTACCAGGTTAAATCAAATAACCGCTACCAGTGGATTGGCATTACCGATGCTCCACGAACATATATTTTAAGCGTTTACGGTCCACACAGAACCCGCGACATGGGCTTTGGAGGCTATATTTTTAATGATGTTACAGGCCCTACTTCACGAACAGGATTTTACGGAAGCTATGCTTATAATGTCAGGATTAAAGATGATTTACGATTTTCATCGGGATTAAGCCTTGGCATTCTTCAATATAAAATTGACGGCTCTAAAATAATTCTTCACGACCAATACGACCAAACACTTTCTGATGGTTTATACATTGATTATATGCCAGATGCAAATCTTGGATTATATTTGTATTCATCAACTTATACTTTTGGAATAGCAGTAAACCAATTGTTTAACAACAGCATTAAGTTTAAAGAAGTTGAACAACTTGGCATCAACAAGATAAAAAGCCATTTTATGATAACCGGCTCATATATTTATCAAATTAATGACGATTTTGATGTTGAACCTGCCTTGATGCTTAAATTTGTTTCACCTGCCCCAATTCAAGCCGATATTAATGCCAGGATAATTTACAAAAAAATAGCTTGGTTAGGTTTTTCGTGGCGTACAAAAGATGCTTTGGCAGTTATGATTGGCTATAACTTTAAAGACCAGCTTATATTCGGGTATTCTTATGATATTGCAACTACCGACCTTAAAAAATACAGTTCAGGTACTCATGAGCTTATGATTGGTGCAAGATTTAATAAAATTAAACAATCACAGTGGAGGGCAAAAATTGAGTAGTATGTTTCGTTTATTATTCTTATCTGTATTATTTGTTATAAGCTGTTCCAACAATAAAATGGTTCACGAAAATACCGTTTCAAAAGACAGTATGGTACAAATTATTGTTGATATGCACCTTGCCGATGCAATGCTTATTTCGCCCTTAGTTCAACAAAAACCTTTTAAAATTAATTCCGAAAAATTTTATAGTGCCATCCTCGAAAAACATAAAATCTCAAAAAAAAGCTTTGAAGAAAACTTGAATTACTTTAGCAGCGATACAGCTCAGTTTAAGATAATTTATAAGGACGTTATTAAAAGGCTAACCATTTTGCAGGGCGACCTGATGAACAACGATAGTCTTGCTAAAATTAGGAAATAATCTATCGGATGCGAAAAATTTCTGCTTCATACATTTTTACAGGTAAAGAAAAACTTCTTAAAAATGGAGTACTTTTACTTGATGATGAAGGTTATGTTGTTGAAGTACAAGACACAAAAGGGAATCTTAGGGAAATACCAATGCTCGAATATTACAACGGCATTATTTGCCCTGGATTTATTAATGCACATTGCCACCTCGAACTCTCATATATGCGCGGTATGTTGCAAAAAACTGAAAATACTGTTGGTTTTATAAAGCAAATGCTGCAAAAACGGGGAAGTCTTAATGGAAATATTATTGAAGAAATTGCACGTGCCGACAAAGAAATGCAACTTAACGGAATTGTCGCCTGCGGTGATATTTGCAATACTGAAGATAGTTTTATAACAAAGGCTAAAAGCAGAATAAGCTATTATAATTTTATTGAAGTATTAGGTTTAAAAGATAATGAAGCAAAAATAAAAATTGAAAAAGCAAAACAACTTGCAATCAGTGCAATTAGTTCTGATGCAGGACCGGCATCAATTGCACCTCATGCTTCATACTCTGTATCGCTTTCGTTATATAACGAAATTAAACTGATTGCAGAATGTAATAACAGTATTATTTCATTTCACAATCAGGAGTCATTAGAAGAAGATGCTTTGTTTGGAAATAAAAAAAATGAACTTTATAAATACCTCGAAATTTTTGGTTTAAATAAAAACACATTTCCAAAAACAAATAAAAGTTCATTTGGTTCTATAGCCCAATATCTGCCTAAGAAAAATAATATTTTATTTATTCATAATGTTTTTACTAAAAAAGAAGATGTTGAACTTGCGCAAAAACTTTTTCCAAAACATTTTTGGATTTTTTGTCCCAAGTCAAATCTGCATATTAGCAATTGCTTGCCCGATATTAATATTTTTAAAGATGAAAACCGTATCTGCCTTGGTACAGATAGCCTTGCAAGTAACAATACCCTTTCCATTCTTGAAGAAATGAAATTATTGCAGGCAAACTTTCCCCTGCTTTCAATTGAAACCCTTTTACAATGGGGAACTTTAAACGGAGCAAAAGCTCTTCAAATAGCTCATATTTTTGGAAGTTTTGAAACAGGCAAAAAACCAGGTGTAAACCTTATTTATAATTTAGACTTACAGCAACTAAAATTTAACCGAAAAACAAAAGTCAGGATTATTGCATCGTGTTAAACCTTTGTAATTAGTGTCTGTCCGTAATATCAATCTTTTTCATTTTAAGGAATATGGTATAAGGAAATAGGGAATAAAGCGAACCTCTTATACCCTAA
>PCSS01000256.1:0-2889 GCA_002771395.1 Bacteroidetes bacterium CG23_combo_of_CG06-09_8_20_14_all_32_9
GTGTCCAACCTTGGTTGTCGTCAATTGAACAATTAAATGTTACTTTTTCATCATTTGAGCATGACGAAACAAACAAAGTTATAACAAATAAGAATGTAAATGGTTTCATGATTATTTTTTCCAAAATTAAATTTATTTTATGAAAATCAAAAATAATATTTTTAAAAATTTCTTATATTAAGTGTTTTGTGAGTATTCCAATAATTACTCTTGAATATTCTCAATATATTGTGTTTTAAGATGATTTTAAATTGTCTTTTCTTCATAATGAGTGCCATTAAGGAAGTTTTTCTATTGTTAAATCATCAAAATAAGCTGGTAAATCATTGTTGTTATTTATGCAATATATTTTTATATCTTGATTATTCAAATTCTCAGGGATAACCAAATCTAATATAATTTCAATCCAATCACCTTCTTTTATTGTTGATTCGATTTGAAGTTTGTAAAATATTTTTGAATCTTGTGCTGATACAACTATACCTGCATTTTCATTTTTATTATCGTATTTCCAAACACTAAATTTGTAGTGTTCGCCAGTTTTTACTTCGCTTAAAATAGAGGTTATACCATAAGGTGTTTCTTTTGTAAGTTTTGAGGAATTTACTCCTGACTTTGCTTTTTCATTTGACTGAGTAATCCCATCACTAAAAGTTTGCCCGTTAATATTTATAAAGTTTTTTCCTGAGTTGTCAAGATTCTCGGCATTACAAGTAAATATTTTAGCACTATTTGCTAAAATGGAATCATAGGAAATTTCGTAGATAGTTTCTTTAGTTATTTCATTGAAATATACTTTATTAAATTTTGTATCAATTTGCCTGTTAATACCATGAAGTTTTGAATTTAAAGAGTTTTCCAATTCCGGATCACCTGAAAACAAAATAAGATTATTATACCTCTTAAGTAAATCAATAAATGAAAATGAATTATCCCAATAATTAAATAAATTATTCCAACTGTGATAAAAGTATGTGTTTGGATAAAGTTTTGTTAATGTGGCAGCATACCAATTTTTCATTCTTTCTCCACTCCAACTAATTCCAAAAAACAAACTATATTCTTTATATGGTGCACCATAATAGTTAGAAAGAATTAAAGTTGGTTTATTCAAATAGTCTTTTTGAACTTTATTTAGAGTTAACAAGTAGGGCTCATTTCTGTTTACATCAGAGGAATGATATAAAAATATTTTTTTTGCCTCAAAGTAATAACCACAAAAAATAAAGATAATAAAAGCCGGAATTATTATTATTTTCTTCTTTAAAAACGGGAAGGGTCGGGAGTAAATTGTAAAAACAAGATAAATGCCCAATATCATTAGCAAAAGTGCCGGTGTTAAATAGAAGTACTTAAACTGCTTGGAAACGATTAATATCATAAAAATAGTTGCAATTGCTACACCCAGAAGTCCTTTGAAATGTAAATCGTTTTTTCTTTTGGTTTTCAAAAAAGGCAATGGGTAAATTAAACATGCAATTATTAACACAAAGAATATTATGGGAAAAAAAACATCTGTTGTGAAAATTGTTTTAATATTTAAAATGAAGGAGTTGGTGTCAACAATATTAGATGGACCACTACCATATTGTCCGCTATGATTAAATAAATTTCTAATCCAATGTGTAAAATATCCCCATCGGTTAAAAATGGGAAGTGCAAAAATTGCAAATGAGAATAATGTTAAAAATGAAAATACCACTTTTTTCTTAAATCCAGGTAAAAGCATAAAAGGAATAACTGCAAGAGGAGCAAAAGTAATTTTTGTTGCAATTCCCAAACCTATAATTAAAGCAAAAAGAATTAGATATTTATCTATAATTCTTTTCTGAATATTTAGGTTATTTATATAGATAAATGTAAATAATATCAAGCATAATATAATAGTTATAAAAAGCTGTTCAACCATGACTCTGCTAAGAAGTGAAAGTACGGTATATGATATAAATGGTGTAAGTTGAAAAAACACACCTAATGCTATGTTTTTAGATATTTTGGATATTACAAATCCTATAACAAAAATTGTAATTGCATGAAGTAAATAAATAGTTGTATTTATCCATGATAAAAATAAATCAGGGTTTCTAAAAACATCTTCATCAAGTGTGCCTTGGTTATGAAATAAATGAACAATTCTTATAACAATTCCGGATAAAAGTTGAAGAGGAGAACCTGGGTGGTCAATATGCCATGGAAATTGTAAGTGTGCAATATTTAATCCATTGAATAAATAACAAAATTCGGGGTCAACACTCGTTAAAGAATAAGCTACATCTCTTTTAAAAAAGAACCCTATGTACAATAAACATAATGGTAAAATAGCTAAAATCAATAAATTTATTTTCTTCATATTCTATAATGTTATTTTTTGGAATTTTTTAGAATACAATCAGTATAAATAAACATGAATTACTTTATTTCAAAAATATTTTGCATTAAGGGGAGTTCTAAAAATTCAGGTTCGTCATGCTGAATTTATTTCAGCATCCCACAATCGAAAAACTGTAATGAGATTGCTTCAGTCAATCCTTCCTTAGCAATGACGCTATTTGAATTTTTAGAACCCACCTTAAATAAATTTAATTTTTTTGGCTGCAAAAAAACTCATTTTCAATAAAATCATTCCATGCTTAAAACGACTGATTTGCGTACTTCCATACTGACGGTCTTTATACCTGACAATAATCTCAATAATTTTAAGATTTAATTTAGCGGCACCGAATATTAAATCAAAATCGCCAAAAGGGTCAAAATCGCCAAAGTAAGCTCTGTTATTTTTAATTATTTCATAGTCTTTTTTTAATAAAACTTTTGTTCCACATAAGGTGTCTTTAAGTCTTTGTCCTAATATAAAAGACAAAAATGCACCAAAAAACAAATTGCCCAATA
>PCSS01000256.1:2969-3247 GCA_002771395.1 Bacteroidetes bacterium CG23_combo_of_CG06-09_8_20_14_all_32_9
AGGGCATTATAAAATTTAGGCAAATCTTCGGGAGGCATCGTTAAATCAGCATCAAGTATCATTAACACATCGCCTGTTGCAATATCAAAACCTTCGCGGACAGCATTCCCTTTTCCTTTTCCGGTTTGTTTAATTGCAACAATATTTAAATTTTTGTATTTTTCTTTAACTCTTAAAATTTCATCCCAGGTATTATCATTAGAATTACCTTCAACAAAAATATATTCTATTGATTTGCCAAAAATTGGTGTTCTTAAAATTGCGTTCTCAATATTTCC
>PCSS01000256.1:3276-3446 GCA_002771395.1 Bacteroidetes bacterium CG23_combo_of_CG06-09_8_20_14_all_32_9
AAACTGAATACTCTTGAGAAGTGATTTCAACAGGTCTTGCTATAATAAAACGAACTAAACATAATTTCCGTATTACAGGGATATTAGAAAACACTCTGTTATATATAAAACCAATTATTGGAATATAAACAGGTAAAAGAACTTTATATTCTTTTTTTACAATTTCAAAT
>PCSS01000180.1 GCA_002771395.1 Bacteroidetes bacterium CG23_combo_of_CG06-09_8_20_14_all_32_9
CAAGTTTTTTTGTTTTGCACAAAAAAAGCAGTTTCCCGTTTTCGGCATCAAAGTTAAACTCGGGCTTTTCGGCTGTAATCCCTGAATAAGAAATATTGCCATTTATTAAACTTAAATCCAGATTATTATCAACAGAATTAAATTTGGCAGTTAAGTTTGTGTTTTGAGCAATAATAAGCCCCGTAACAAACTCCTTAAATAAACCTTCTGTATTTTTAAAGGTGGCATTAAGTTGAAAAATATTCTCCTGAAGTTGAGTATTTTCATTTTTATTGGTAGGTGTAAATATGTGAATTGATGGAATATAATTATTAATAACTTTATCAAGTGATGAAAGTAAACTGGAAAAATGAACATCACCGGTTAACGAAGCATCTAAAATATCGGAAGTAAGTCTGATGTCGTTTCCTGAAGTATTTTTTTCTGATGAAATACTTGCATAACTATAAGATTCATCAATAATTGCCGATTTATATTTTATGCCGAAAAGTTCAACCTTCCCAAGAAGGTTATCTGGTTTGTTACCACTAAACCTTGCACTTAAAAGAAACGAAAGCGTTGCAAGCGAATCGTAATTAATAAGATGTAATTTTGTTAAACGAATTTTTGAAACATCGGCTGTAAAATTAAAAACAGGTAATTTATCAGAAAAATCAATTTTTCCTAAAAAATCAAGGTGAACGTTGGGGTCGTCAATCATTAACGAACCTTCAAAGGTTTTTTCGGAAAGGTCGCCTTCAACTTTTATATTTTTATATGTATAATCCTTTACGACTATATCTTTAATAAGTCCTTCCACTTTTGCATTTAGTTTATTTCCGCTGCTTTTTCCATCAACTTTTGCATCAAGACTTATTTTACCTATTGTTTCTTTTAAATCAAGTACACTGCCAAGATTGAATTTCTCAGAAATAAGATGACCCTGAAAACTTGTGTATCCCGAGGTTGTATCTTGTTTTATAGAAATATCAGTTGTTAAATTTCCTATTCCGGTTTTAAGTTCACCATAAGCAACAAAGTCGTTGGTAAACCCTGTAAGTTGCCCTTTGTAATAAATTTTTCCCAGGCGTTTTACCTCGGCGGGTAAGCTCATTGTATTATGTTTATTAAAAGGTGGAACAGGCATCCCTGAAAGGTCGGCGGCAGTTGTAGATAACTCCGAAAATTCCAGAATCATAAATGTTTCATCAACTTCAGGTAAGCCTGTTACTGTATAATTTCCGGAAACATAAGTGTTATCGGCATATTGAATTTTTACATTTTTTGCTTTAAAATCGGAAACCGTTCCTTTTATAGTTCCGGTAAAAATTACTTTTTCGTGCAAACCCAAAAGTGTTGAAGAAAAATAGGACAAGTCGCTTGCACCAATAAGCGAGGGATTTACCTCAGCCTGAATTTTTACTTTATGTTCAAAATCATTCAAATCGTCTGTTGATTTCATTAAAAAAGCCAATTTTTTTACAGAAATGCGACTCGAAGAAGTATTAATCAATCCGTTGTTAATAACAATCCCGTTAGTGTCAATTAAAATGGCAGCGCTTAAATGCCTGAGCCACAGACCACTTTTTTCGCGGGCTTCAATACTTTCTATTTTGAACTTTGTTGAATCATTGTAAAATTTGATATTACGAATTTTCAAACTCAAATTTGAAATACCAATATCGCTGTAATTAATCCCGGTAGGTTTTGGTGTTGCATCAAACTTTCGGTAAGTAAAACCGCCGGTTTCAATATTCAGTCCGCGAACAATAATATTCCATTGAACAGAAGCCGATGTATCTTTTTCGCTTTTAAATGCATCAATAATAAAACTGTAATTCATTTTGCCCGATGAATCAAGAAAAAGATTCACAACAGGTTTATCTAACTTAATTCTGCTAATATCTGCATAATGTTGTGAAAAATTGATGTCGTTAAAAGTAACTTTCAGATTATTTACAAAAAGAAGCGTGTCATTTCGTTCATCGCTGACAAAAACTTTTTTAAGAATAATACTTTTAAAAAGAGAAATATCAACTCCGCCAACAGTAACCTCTGTTTTTAATTTTTCGGATAAATAAGTCGCTATACGTTGAGTAATTATAGTTTGTAAAAAAGGACTTTTAAAAATAATGTACAATATAAGTAAAAGCCTGAAAAAAGCTAAAAATAACCAAAGCAATATGTTCCTTTTTTTTATAATTTTGCAAAGAATTTTAAGACCTCAAAGTTATAAAAATTATACCTTCTTAGCAACTATAAAAGTTATCTCGCAAAGTTGTTCACGCCGTTAGATATCTTAAAAATTCACCCCGTTGGATAATTTATTTTCTAATCAGTAAGAACGAACCAAAAACAATATCCAACGGGGTAAACGAACTGAAAAAGCGGCAACAGGCAGTAGCAGTAAGCAGGACTGCCAACTGCTGTTGCCAATTTTATACTTGGTTTTCAATGCGTTACAAATTTTTATCAGAAGTATTGATACTTTAAAGTTATAAAAAATGGCAATGTTAATAACGATTCTCGGAATTGAGTCATCGTGCGACGATACATCCGCTGCTGTTATTCGTGATGGGTATTTGCTTTCGAACGTGATAGCCGGACAGGATGTGCATAAATCTTATGGTGGCGTTGTGCCTGAACTTGCATCGCGCTCGCATCTCGCTAATATTATTCCCGTAGTTGACCAGGCAATAAAACAGGCATGTATTAAAAAAGAAGAAATTTCTGCCATTAGTTTTACCCTAGGTCCCGGATTGCTTGGTTCGCTGCTTGTTGGTACTTCATTTGCCAAAGGACTTTCGCTTTCACTCAAAATTCCGCTGATTGAAGTTAACCATTTACATGGACATGTTTTATCGCACTTTATTATTGAGAAAAATAACCCAAAGCCAGTCCCCAAATTTCCTCATCTTTGCCTGTTAATTTCGGGTGGGCATACACAAATAATAAAAGTTGACTCACCATTGCTAATGAAAGTTATTGGAAATACTATTGACGACGCTGTTGGTGAAGCTTTTGATAAAGCTGCAAAAGTGCTTGGTTTACCATATCCCGGCGGACCGGTAATTGATAAACTTGCCTTAAAAGGTAATCCCAATGCCTTTACCTTTGCCAAACCACGAATTTCTGAACTTGATTTCAGTTTTAGCGGTTTAAAAACTTCGTTTCTTTATTTTTTACGTGATAAAATGGCAAAAAATCCTGAATTTATAACTCGTGAAAAAAACAATTTATGTGCATCGCTTCAGCAAACCATTGTTGAAATATTACTTGAAAAAATTACTAAGGCTGTAAAAAAAACAGGGATTAAAGAAATTACGATATCGGGTGGTGTATCGGCAAATATGGCAATACGAAAACAATTTTCAGAATTATCTGCAAAAAACAACTGGAATGTTTTTATTCCGCCTTTAGCATTTTCTACCGATAATGCTGCAATGATTGCAATAACCGGGTATTATAAATTTCAGCAAAAACTCTTTGCAGGTCATGACGTTGTTCCTATAGCACGGTTTAATATATAGCAGATGAAACATCCACGACTATCAGTTAATAATAGAGGGGTTCTAAAAATTAGATTTTTCGAGGCTTGCGAATTTTTCAAAGCCGGAGTTTACTGTTGTAAATGAGGATTTTGAAAAATGAGCATA
>PCSS01000058.1 GCA_002771395.1 Bacteroidetes bacterium CG23_combo_of_CG06-09_8_20_14_all_32_9
ACGAGAGTTATCCAACGGGGTTAATGGGTGTTCTTAAATCAAAAGAAACCGACATTACAGACAGACTCTAAATAGTCATGTATGTTTTATCTGTTTATATTTTATATTGCATTTATTACTTAAATCCACAAGCAAACCGGTATTTTGTTGCTCATAATAAGTTAATTTGAAAAAAACCTGGCAGAGTCTTAATTACTTGTCAAGGTTAAATGCAATTAATTATAATTTATTTGCGGATTTAAGGTTATATTTAATTATTTCATTGTTTGTAAACTTCAAAAGTTTCCAAAACTTTTGAAGTTTAATTTCTTGCGTTGCAAAATTAGTAAATTTTTGATAATACTAAATCAAATTTGATAAAAAAATATGGCATTATTAAATAAGTATAGTTTAAATAAATATAAACAACTGGTTTATTAAATATATAAACAACAAATATCTATACAAAATTAACAATGCCAAAAAAAATATCAATATAAAAGATTAAGGTACTACATTTTTCTCTTTGGGAAAAAAGCCCTTCGGGGAAGGGGAAAAACGGAGATGGGAAACTTTCTCCGTTTCACCGTTTCTATATTATGAAAGAATAAATTTAGAATTTAGTAACAACATGTTGGTAAGTTTTATTTTTTAAGAACCTAATTGTTATATTTGCAAACTAATAGAGTTTGTCCGTAATATATACATTTTTTGATATCAGAACAAGGATTACTCACAATATTATTTATTTTAAAGGTGTTCGTGAGATCGCTTCGCTAAGTTAACGATTTCAGATTTTCAACTACTTCGTAAATCAAAAATCGTTAATGGGTGTTCTTAATTTATATGTCGTATAACCATTAATAACCAAAACTCAAATATTATGAAGAAAATTTCTCTGTTTTTAATTTCGGTATTACTGTTTACTTTAACAGGATTTAGCCAGCTTTCCGGGACAAAAACAATTCCTGGAGACTATGTATCAATAGCAACTGCTATAATCGATTTAAACTCTGTGGGAGTTGCTCCTACGGGAGTTACTTTTAATGTAGCTGCGGGTTACACAGAAACTTTTGCTAATGTAACTGATGGATTAATTACAGCTACAGGTACAACACCTGGCGATTTCATCGTTTTTCAAAAAAGTGGTACTGGTGCAAACCCTTTAATTACGGCTGCTGTAGGAACAAGTACAACTGTAGATGGTATAATTGTGATTCGGGGAGGTAATTATATTACTTTTGATGGAATTGATATTCAGGAAAATGTAGCAAATGTTACCCCTACAACACAAATGGAGTGGGGTTATGCTTTAGTAAAAACCTCTGCTACTGATGGCGCACAAAATAATACAATCAGAAATTGTACAATTACTTTAAATAAAGCAAATACAGCTTCTGCTGGGATTTATTCGGGAAATCATACCGAAGCGAATACTACTGCTTTAACTGTAACAGACGTTACCGGTGCAAACTCCAATAATAAATTTTACGGAAACAATATTATTAATGCTTTTACAGGTATTTATATTATTGGATTTAACGATGTAACACCTTTTACATATTACGACCAAAACAATGAAATAGGAGTAACAGCGGGAAATACAATTTATAATTATGGTGGCGCTTCAACTTGTTATGCAATTTATTTAAAATATAACAATGCTGCAAAAATTTCTAATAATAATATATCTAATACCGGCACAACCAGTACTTTAAGAGGTATTTATTTAGCAAGCTCTACTAATGCAAGTGTTGATGTTACAAATAACACAATTTCTTTAACAAGCGGGGCAACTACAAGTATGCTTGCATCTATAGAGAGTGCGATTTCGGGAACAGGTAATACGATTAACATAAACAATAACATTATTCAAAATTGTGACTATTCTACTGCTACAACAGGAACATTCTATGGAATTTATCAAAATGGCGGTACATCTAATACTGCAACAGTAAATATAAATGGAAATACTATTACAAATAATGTACAATCAGGTACAGGTACAATTACATTAATTAATGGGGGGTATTCTTCCAATTTAGCCATGAACTCAAATATTGTGATAAATAATACTAAAACAGGAGCTTCCGGAACAATGTATTGTTCCAGAGCATGGACATCAACTATTACTTTTATCTTAAATCAAATTCATGACAATGGATTTACTGCTACATCTGGTACAAGTGCTGCATATTTATTTGGATACTATAATTCTGGTTCACCAACATTTGAATTTTATGTAAATAATGCCGTTTATAATCTTACTATTTCTGGCTCTTCTACTTCTATAGGAAGTTCAATTTATGGCATATATACTAATACTACAACATCTTCCAATATTACTGCATCAGCAAATGCAGTATATGGATTAACTTTTAATAACTCATCAACCGGAGCGGCTACAGTACAAGGAATTAGATTTGCATTGGGTAATATTAATGTTTTCAAAAATGTTGTTTTTGCAAATACTGCTAATGGAGCAGGTTCAACAAGTTATGGAATTTATGCTGCAGGTGGAACAAATTGGAATATTTATAATAATGAGATTTTTGATTTAAAAACTCCTTCTGCAAACATTGCAAATGCTGTAAATGGTATTTACATTGCAGGAGGAACAACGGTTAATGTATATTATAACTCTATATATTTGAATGCTGCAAGTAGCGAAGCACTTTTTGGAACTTCAGGTATTTATGCAAGTACTACTCCAACTGTTGATTTAAGAAACAATATAGTTGTAAATGCCTCAACACCAGCAGGTGCAAGTGGTTATACTGTAGCTTACAGAAGAAGTAGTACAACTTTAACTTCTTATGCATCAACATCAAACAATAATAATTTTTATGCAGGAACTCCAGGTGCAAATAATTTAATTTATTATGATGGAACAAATGCTGACCAAACAATGGGAGCATTTCAATTACGTGTTACTCCAAGAGATGATATTTCATTTAGCGAAAATCCTCCATTCGTAAATATTATAACTCCTCCTTATGATCTGCGTTTGCAAACAACAGTAGCTACATTGTGCGAAAGTGGCGGACAACAAATTACAACACCTGTAGTAATAACAGATGACATTGAAAATCAAACTCGCTGGGGTGAAACTGGATATGCAGGAACCGGAACATCAACAGATGTTGGTGCTGACGAATTTGAAGGAATAAGACCATTGTGCATTCCTCCTACTGCATTAAACGCTTCTGCAATTACAGACACTTCTGCAACTCTTGATTGGACAGCCGGTGGTACCGAAACTCTTTGGAATTTAGAATGGGATACAACAGGATTTACACAAGGTACAGGTACTTTAATATCTGGTCTTACAACAAATTCATATAACTTAACAGGTTTAACCGCTAATACCGGTTATAATTTTTATGTTCAGGCGAATTGTAACGGTGGAAATACAAGTACATGGACTGGACCATTTAGCTTTACAACATTATGTGATACTGTAATAGTTAATTTAGGTGCTGATGTAAACCAATGCGGGGGTACCATAACTTTAGATGCAGGTAATGCAGGTTCTACTTACTTGTGGTCCGATGCTTCAACATCTCAAACTTTAGTTGTTTCTGTAACAGGCACATATTCGG
>PCSS01000391.1:0-3577 GCA_002771395.1 Bacteroidetes bacterium CG23_combo_of_CG06-09_8_20_14_all_32_9
CTGTTGAATATTTGCATTCGCAAATTCTACAGGGTAAACATGCGAAGTTTTGAAAACCAAGGAGTTTACTGTAGTAAATGACTGTTTTCAAAACGAGCATAACGAAAAAATCGGACATTATAGACAGACACTAATTAAAATAATTCCTAAACCTGTTAGAAAACGATTTATCTTTTTTAGCTGTATCAGGATTAAAATTTTCCGATTCTTCCAGTTTTTCAAGAAGTTTACGTTCTTCTTTTGAGATATTTGAAGGTATATATATTAGTATTCTTACAATTAAATCACCACGCCCATAACCGTTTATATCGGGTAAGCCTTTACCGCGTAATTTCAAAAGTTTGCCTGAAGGAGTTCCTGGTTCAATTTTAATTTTTACTCTACTATCTAAAGTAGGAATTTCTATTTGTGCACCGGTAATAGCAGTTGGAATAGAAATAAGCAAATCGTATATCAGGTTGTTTTCATCACGAATAAAATCGGTATGTTTTTCTTCTTCAATTAAAACAATTAAGTCGCCGTTTACGCCACCTCTGCGGGCTGCATTTCCGCGTCCGCTTACCGAAAGTTGCATTCCATCGGCAACCCCGCCTGGAATATTTAAAGTAATAATTTCTTCTTCGTTAATTACGCCTTCGCCTGAACATTTTGGACATTTGTTATCTATTACCTTTCCTTCTCCACCGCAGGCGGAACATGGAGCAGAAGTCTGCATTTGACCGAGAATTGTACGCTGTATATGGGTTACGTATCCGCTTCCGCCACACGATGCACATGTATGATACGACGAACTGTTTTTTGCACCTGTGCCATTACATGATTTACAAGAAACTAACTTTCTGACTTTTATTTTTTTCTCAACACCTTCGGAGATTTCCTCTAAATTTAATTTAACTTTTACACGCAAATTTGAGCCTTTAAGCACATTACGTCCACCTCCTCTACGTGAATGAAAACCACCGCCAAAGTCTCCAAATCCGAAATCGGAAAAAATATCACCAAAACGGCTGAAAATATCTTCCATATTAAAACCGCCACCGAATCCACCACCACCTTGTGGGCCGCTTATGCCGGCATGCCCAAACTGGTCGTAGCGTCGGCGTTTTTCATCGTCGCTTAATACATCATAAGCTTCGGCAGCTTCTTTAAATTTTTCTTCGGCAGATTTGTTGTTAGGGTTGCGGTCGGGGTGATACTGTAACGCTTTTTTGCGATACGCTTTTTTTATTTCTTCATTTGAAGCATTTTTTGATACTTCAAGAATTTCGTAATAGTCTCTTTTTGTCATTAATTATTATTGTTTATTTACTCACCTACAATTACTTTTGCAAAGCGTATTACCTTATCGTTCAAAGTATATCCTTTTTGAATAACGTCAATTATTTTCCCTTTCATTTCTTCGGAGGGTGACGGAAAGCGAGTAACAGCTTCGTGCAAATCAGTACTAAATTCCTGATTTATTGCTGAAATTTCTTTCACACCCTGCCGGGTTATAAACTCATTAAATTTTGAATAAATAAGGGTTACTCCTGCTTTTATAGCTTCAATATCAGTTGATTCGTTGATAGATTTATATGCACGTTCAAAATCATCTATAACAGATAAAATATCTAATAGAATTGTTTCGCTTCCAAATCTCAGCAGTTCATATTTTTCTTTTAATGTACGTTTTTTAAAATTATCAAATTCGGCAGCATTGCGCAATAACTTATCATTAAGTTCATTAATAGTTGTTTTGAGTTTTGCAATTTCTTCTGTTTGTTCATTTTTATCTCTACTAAAAAGTTTTTTTTTCTTTGATTTTTTAGCTTCTTCAGGAATATTTGCAGTATTGGTTTCAACCTTCTTATTATTTACATCATGCTGAATATCTTTTTCAGATTCTCCCGGAACATTTGCAGGATTGGCTTCAACCTTCTCATTATTTACATCATGCTGAACATCTTTTTCAGTCTCTCCCGGAGCATTTGCAGGATTGGCTTCAACTTTCTTATTATTTACATCATGCTGAATATCTTCCTGTACTTTTTCTACATTAATTTTTCCCATTAATCAGAAGTTTTAATTGGACAGCAATTTTACAAAATATTTGCCACATACAGAAAGCGACAAATTGGCATAAATACATAACACGTTTTATAATTTAAAAAGGCTATTAATTGTTATTTACCCCGACAGATAATTGCTCTTTTATTGCTCGCTCTTTTTTAACTATCTAACAGGGCAAGCACTTTTAAATAAATAATTGTGAGTAAACTTAGTGTCCCTACCCCGTTGGATATTTTCTTTTTCTTCATCCCGTTAGATATGCTTTAAAAAAAGTATTAATGACTATGAAATAAATTATCTAACGGGGTAAACATTTGCTATTCAACGAGGCTTATCCAACGGGGTGAATGTATTTGTAGCAATAATTGAAATTTTGAGTGAACAGCCTTGCGACATTGTTACTGTGCTTTAATTTAGAATTAAAACTTATTTTTTTAACCTGCGAAACACATAACGGGTAATAAAAATTCCATTTCTATCATCTTTTCCTGCATCACTTTCAACACCGCTAACAACAGTAAAAAGTTCCCAACCATCTGTTGACATTTGATTTAGTTTTGATGTAATTAATGCATCATTAGATGCAATGTTCTGAAAGTTAATACCAACGCCGCTGTAGAAATTTAGAAGCTTTGTTTCATCAAAATTATCAATCTTAGTCTCTGAACGGTTAACATCACCTTGTTTGCTGTCTTTTCCACTGGTTCTTGAAGTTGTAAATTTTGAAACATCCATAGGTTGTTTTTGCTGAACAATGCGCGAACGCCCTATCCCCATCGGCACAATTGACTCGATAGAGGTAACAACATTATATTCATACTGCTGTGCCATAAGTGAAACAGTTACTGCAAGCAAAAATGCTGCGATAAAAATTAATTTTTTCATTTTGTAATTTTTTAGTTAAACATGGGGGCTAAAGTACTAATTATTTGAAATATTAAAAAAATGTTCATTGCCAAACGAACAACTATATTGTAATAGAGAATAAATTGTGTTTTTTGTAAAGTCATTCAATAGTCATTCAGTGGTCATACAATTGAATGACAGCGAAGCGAATGACAATTGAATGACAGCGAAGCGAATGATAGCGCAGTCAGCGGACTTTATAGACAGACTCTAACTAATTTGTGGAAATTATACTTTGAACGAGCATATTTCGGCATGCTCAATATCAAAAATACGTTTCTTTAACAATCGGTAGTAAGCAATAGCAATAGGCAGTACTTTAAACTGCTGCTGCCAACTTTATCCTGCATCTTGCAATTTATATCCTGTATCTGTGCAGTATTTATTAAGCAAACCCTGAATAGTGAGTATTATTTCTTAATATTTGGCAATTGCAGTCCATAGCTTTTCTTTTTGTCTTCGGCTTTTAAAAGTAAAGCAAAAATAAGTGCAAGAACCCCAAGTGAAGTAAAGATAAGCATTGGAATAGTGTAATTGTAAAGCACTTTAGTTGAACTATTTATAATTACATCATTATTATTTAAATAATTCTTTTCAAATATCCAGCCTGTAATACAATACT
>PCSS01000391.1:3587-4949 GCA_002771395.1 Bacteroidetes bacterium CG23_combo_of_CG06-09_8_20_14_all_32_9
AACACCCATTAAACCCCAATTCTGAACCCAAAAAATTAAAGAATAAGCTGTTCCTAATTGTTTTTCCGGGATGATTTTTGGAACAGATGGCCACATGGCAGAAGGAACAAGTGAAAATCCAATTCCTAAAATTATTATCAGAATAATTGCAATTAACCAGTGGGTCATAAACGGCAACGTAAATATTAAGTGAACAAAAATAAGAAGTAAAGAACCAATAATCATAATAGTAGCGCCTTTCCCCTTTCTATCATATAAATTTCCAAAAAACGGTGTAAGTAAAATTGTTCCAAATGGTAATAGTGCAGGAATAATTCCAGCCAAATCCTGACTAATATTAAATTTTTGTACCATTAAGTCTGTCGCATATTTTAAAAACGGAAAAACTGCTGAATAGAAGAGTACGCACAATAATGCAATGTACCACCAGCCTTTATTAGTGATGATTTTTAAAGTATCGGAAATACGAAAAGCTTCTTCATTATCTTCAACTTTATTTGCAAGGTCATGAGCAGCTTGTTCTTTATCAAGTTTTTTGTCCATAAACGTATAGACAATAAAAGAAATAAGACCAATACAAAGCAATAACAAAGCCATTAATACTGGTTTAGATACATGACCAAAATAATTTGCAATAGGAACTGAAGTTGAAAGAGCAATGGCAGTTCCAATACGTGCTGTCGCCATTTCTAGACCCATTGCGAGTGCCATTTCTTTACCCTTAAACCATTTTACGATAGTTTTTGAAACGGTGATACCCGCAACTTCAACACCAACTCCAAAAATAGCAAAACCAATTGCAGCAAGAAAAACTTGTGCTTTCATATTTATGCCAAAAATACTCCAGTAAATTCCATCAAGAGAAGTTGTAGATATTGCATAATATTTGAGCCCGGCACCTACCACCATTACACTGGCTGCCATAATCCCTGTAAAACGAATACCCATTTTATCAAGAATAATTCCTCCAATAATTAACATAAAAAGGAATACGTTAAACCACCCGTAAGCACTGGTAAAAAAACCATACTCCGAACTGTTCCAAGACAATTGACTTTCAAGCAAACCTTTTAAAGGTGCCATCACATCAGTTAAATAATACCCGCAAAGCATTGTAAAGGCTACTACCGCCAAAGCTGTCCAACGCGCTGCTTTACTATCTCTTAAAGTCTTTTGAATTTTTTCAACCATAATATTATATTATTGAGATTTTTAATAACCAACCTACCGTTTTAAATTTTAATAAAAAACATATTTTAAAAAACATGCAAAGATATAAAAAATATTAGTTATTAAATGTTTTACCTAAATTGAGCGATTTAATTTTTCAGAAAAATTTTTACAGGAAAAATTAAATTCACC
>PCSS01000159.1 GCA_002771395.1 Bacteroidetes bacterium CG23_combo_of_CG06-09_8_20_14_all_32_9
CGAAGCAATAATCTTTTCAGCTTTATTCAACGAATTTATGTTGTTAAAAAATGTTCTGTTATTGTTATAATCTTTTATTTTATAGGGCAAATAATGCTTTATAAGGCTATCGTTATACGAAGTTGTTGCTAATAAACTATCCTGTTTATTTTTTATCCTTTTTAACTGTTCCCATGCCGATTTTCTTTCTTCTAATTCGTCTATTATACGGGTGTATTTTTCCAGAGAGTCTTTATTTTTCTCTGTCAATTGAAATGTTTTTGTATCTGTTTATCTCATCATATAATAATTCTTCGTCAAAATTGTTTATCAGCGATTCTAATTCCGTTTTGTTTCGTAAAAAATGATTTATATTTTGTTTTTTTGAAATTTCATTGAAATATTTTTTCTCATCAATTTTATTTGCGTTATTAACTATATTTTGTTTGAATTTACAGGCATCATAAGAAAAGTGCAACGTATTCAAATTATGATTTGTGTTATTACTTATATCGGTATAAGTTCCTGAAAATAAAAATGGGAACTTATCAATTTGAATTTGCTGATTAAACATGAAGGAGTATTGAAAATCATGATATTGATCATTATACACAGGATACTGCTGTATATTTGAAGTAATGGTAATATTTCCATTACCCCACCAGTCACTTGAATCCTGGGCAGAAATCTTCATTAAAATTAAGAGAAAAAATATTGTAATTTTTACCCTTTTCATCTGTTTATATTTTATATCGTGTTTATATTTAATTATTTCCGTTTAGTCCGTTTTAAGTTTCATCCCCCTACCCCCTTCAAAAAGGGGGACATTTAACCATTAAGTAACTTAACGGCTTAACAATTCACCCCGTTGGATATTTCTTTATCATTGCATAAACGTTATTCAACAAGATTATCCTACGGGGTAAAGCAATCTTCTTCAATCAACTCAATAATCATTTTCTTGTGTGTCTTTTTTAGTCGTGAATGTTTCATCTATTCATATTATATTAATAATTAAAGTTTGTAAAGGTAAAAGTATGGTTGCATTTATATTTTTCTTTTTACCATTTTTTTTCTTAAAGGTTTGGCGGTTGCTTTTCAGTGGTGATGTTTATCGCTTGTATTTTCCACGAGTCACAGTTGCTCCACCTGAAAGTAAATGCCTGTTAAAAGCCGTTTTTCTTATTTGTTTTGTACTTTGTTTGAGGTTCGAAAAGTGTGGGTATGCTTAAATCTTTTACTATATTAGTAATTCGTTTTTCGGCAATATGAAAATAGTCCTTGTCAAGTTCGTAGCCATAAAATTTTCTGTTGAGTATTAAACTTGATATTCCTGTGCTACCACTACCCATAAACGGGTCTAAAACAGTTTGGTTTTCCCAAGTTAAAAGTTTAACCAAATGGTGCATTATTTCAATAGGTTTTAACGTCGGATGATTGTTAAATTCTTCAGCGTGTTGCCTAACTTTTGGAACTAAAAAGAATTTGTCGTAACCGTCTTTAAACTCATCAGTTCGTAAAATATTAGATGCAACTCTACCGTTTGGATGTGGGTTGTGTCCGACTTTTGCTTCGCCTTTTTCATAAGGTATTCTCGTCTGCTCAATGTTTAAAGCACCTGTGCCGTATTTAATAATATTTTGTGCTACCGTTGCATTTTGCTCGGTTGGTTTTTGTATTAGAATAATTGGTTCGTATGCTGGTTTAATACCTAAACCACTTCCTTTATATAAATTTCCTAACTCAGAAGATGGTTCAAGTTTATCTTTTTCGCGTCCATTTTTATAACTGTCTGCACCGTTTTTTTTGTATCCTTGAACATACTTGTAAGTCCCCACTTTTTTACTTTCAACTTTTAATTCTTTGTCGATTTCAAGAGCCACATCTCTGCTTTTTGGCATTCCGTTTAAATAAACCCAAAACATTACATCTTTAATAATAAAACTACTGTCCTCTATATCTACCATTAATCGATGCATTAAACGAATAGAGGAAAACACTGCTCCAAAAGATCCTGGTTTTAATACCCTTAAACAGTCTTGCCATATTTTTTTGTTTGGCAAATCCTTGTCCCAATAGTTGTTTTGATATGAAATACCATAAGGAGGGTCAGTTATTACTGCTTCAATTGAATTGTTTTTTAATTCAGATAAACCGTAACAACTATTATTAAAAATCTTGTATTCTTTTGATGTTTGATAGTTTGACATACTCTGCTAAATTTCTTTTGTAATTAATAATTAACTGAAGAATTAATTCTTTCTCTTTATCAGGTGGGCAAACAACATTAAAACCATAATCCTTTATTAGTTTTTCTATGCCTACATTTTGAGTTGACCTTGTACTTGAATTTTGAACGGAAATAACTCTTTCAAGTAAATATTTACCCAATCCTTTGTGCTGTCCGTAAATAATGAATTGCAAGTCACTTGCACCTTTCCAAATTGCAACTGCTGTGAATAATCTTTTGTCGCTAAAGGCTTTTGCTTTTTCTTCATTGGTGTCGCTCCAGGTTCCGCCAAGTCGTTTTGATGATACTGAACATTCTTTGATTTCAAGAAATTCGTTTTTTTTACTTTTTTTCGCATCAAAACCGTGTTTGTCAAAATTCAACAAGTCAAATCCCAAGTAGTTTGCAACGATTGCGTCTCGAATAGAATTGATAGTTGTATCGGTGTCATAAATCTTAAACTTATCCTGAAATTTTGAAAGTTCTTGCAACGAAAGTATTCCTAAAGTTCTAAAGTCCGCAGGAATTGGTTTATAGGCACCTTTGTTAAATATTCCCATATTATTTTTTTGTTTGCAAATATACGGTATTTTTGGTTCACTAAATAAATCCATTGTCGCGTGTGTTTTTAAAATGACTTATAAATTGAAGTTCATAACTTTACAAAGGTTCTTTGCCATGATAAATCTTTAGTCATTATTCTTACCATAAAAATCCCTTGATAAAGCATTCCAACATCAAGAACTAATCTGTTTAAGATATAACTACATGATTCGTTTCCCATAGATAATATTGTTTCATCAGAAATAACATGTACTTTAAATTTACTTCCGTTTTCATTAATAATTTCTATCCGAATAATATCATTCCCATTATATTCAACAGTTAATTTACTGCCTGTTATAGGATTAGGATATAAATTGATTTTATGATTAATTTCAGTAAAACCAATATCTAATGAATTTGATATTAATACACATCCCGTAGTATCAATCTTAATGGCATATATAGAACCAGTTTTGTCTAAATTTGATACAGACAGATGATTCGCATTATTGATATAATGATTATTCAAATACCAATCAACATTTTCTATATTATTTATGATATAAAGCGAATCACAGGTTTTTGTGAAAATGATTTCTTTATTGGTTGAGATA
>PCSS01000048.1 GCA_002771395.1 Bacteroidetes bacterium CG23_combo_of_CG06-09_8_20_14_all_32_9
TAAGATTTTAGTTTTTTGTTGTAATCCCCCTGACCCCCTTTATAAAGGGGGAATTTCCGTTGTGAATTTTTATTTTGCATAATTTTATTATTTATTAATCCCCCTGACCCCCTTTGATAAGGGGGAATAAAACGGTTATTTTATCATTTTATGTTTCTTTTTATAATCAATAAAAATAAGTCCTTTTTCAGTTTCTTTAATAATGTTTTGAACTTGTTGCTGTTCGTCATATTGGTAAATAGTTGCAAAATTGTTTTCATCAAGTAATGCAACGGGTAAAAGATTAAATGGATTGTAAACAAACGATTTCATATTTGCCTGGTAAGGATGCATGCGAAAATCATCTATAAATATGGATGAATCGGTATGATTTATAATGGAAAAAATAATTTTAGTACATTGTATTGCAGCAAGAGTAACCTGATATGTAAAATGACCTGTAACTTGTCTCCAACCTTCTATTGCGGGTGAAATATAGTCTATGGTATCGGGAATATTATTTCCATTTAAAAAAGATACGCTTGCAAGCGACGAATAATTGATTGAATCGCCATAATACCAAAAACTATATAAATATTTTGTATTATTGTTTAAATGGAATACATCGGAACAGTATTCAGATGTTATTTTAAAAGGAATTGAATAAATAGTATCTGGTGAGTTAAGCAAAATGTTATCATTTACTCTAGTAGTTTTTAAAATACTATCATGGGCAGGAATTTGTAACGAATAATACCCGGTATGAGGTTTTTCTAAACTAACCCATGATGGTTTGTGTTGCGATAAGCGAAAATGTTCTGTATGCAATACATCAATTTTATGCTGCCATGGCTGTTGAGGTGTAGCATTATTTAGATAGTATGGATGATAGTCTTCAAATCCATCAAAAGCAATATTGCTGTTATGGGCATTATAAGCAATAAATTCCTGTAATTTTCCTTTAAAAGCAATACCGGCTGCCTGATATACATTTGACATATCATAGCTTTCAATAGCATTACCATGAATATCGGCAAAGTTATAACATTCTTTAAATAACCATGCTGATTCGTTTTTCTCCCATGTATTCGTATCCCAATACCAAAATGGAACAAAGTTCGTATATTGTCCTTGATTTTTAAGGTCAATAGGTGTATTGGTATGTTGTGGTTCACGTGGACTAATAAAAACATAATCTTTATAAGAACGCCATGCATTTTTTAGTTTATATATAAAAGGGTTTATGGTTTGATAAGATGTTATAGTTTGTGTACCATTGGGAATTGTGATTGTAAATGACTGATTGCTATTGTTATTAATATAAATAGTTATGGTAGTATTAGCACATAAACTATCAATATGGGTAATTTCCTGTTGGTTATAGAAAAAATGTATAGGATTTCCTGCCTGGTCATAAGCAGGCAACAATATAATAGAACCATCACAATTGCATGCTGATTCTATGTAATACCGAATGACTGCAGGAGTACCGTTTCCTATATTAAGGATAGTGCTGTCTAATACAAAATTATTTTCACAACCACAATTGGTACAGCGATACGAATAATAATCAATGTATTTCGTTGCCTGTGCATTTAAAATATCATGTGTTGCTAGATATGATTGGAATAGGTTACCGGTAAATGTTGGTAATTCTTTAGATTGTATAGTTTGAACTACGGGTTTTAACATGTTTTTATAGCCCGACTGCCAGAGATAAGCCCCAATGAATGTTGATGAAGTAATAGGATTTCCATCTTTATCGAGCAGATATTTTCCTAGTTGAGTATTGTAAATCCATGCAAACCGACAGGCCGGTGTATCAGGTAATATAACAACATCTCCATCGTGCAGGTAAATATAATTGGTTTGAATTATTTTACCTTGCGCATTGGTTTTCATATTAAATGAATGTCCGGTATAGGGTGATGATGTTCCCATTTGTTTGTAAACATAATAAGCCGGCAACGAATACTGATATGTTTTTTCGTCCCATTGATTTTTAGTTGCTGTAATTAATGGGTCGGCAGTAACAGGATTTCTGTATAAATTGAAAACATCAAGCACTGCTCCCCTGTCGCTGATTAGTTGTTTGGATAATACTGCTTTTTTGTAATAAACCTGCGAAACTGTTGCTGAACGGAAAACAGATTCCGTATAATTAGGCACAAACAAAAACATTGAGAAGAAAATAGATATTGGAGGAAAAAAAGGTACAAAAAAAGCATTGAAATTAGCATTAACATTACCTCCACTTGTAACAGAACTCTCTTCTCTTAAATCAACCACTACATCTTTTTCTAAGCCCGAATATTTTGTGTTTTTATTATTTGAACTGCAATAAAAATTAGTATATCCATTTATATTATTATTATATGAATTGGTTATTTTTTTCAATAAGATATTATTGCCATCAAAATATTCTACCATTTTTTGTTTTCCGTTCATATCATTGTTTATAACAGTAAAACCTTGCGAAACGGCAATATGTTTTTTATTAATGTGAAAAAAAGGTAAACTTAAATTAAAGGAAGGATTCTTTTGTTGCAGTGCAGAAACATTAACAATAGTGGGATAATCTTTAGTGGTAAAGAAATGATACACTATATAACCATTTGATAAATTATTTTGAGCTTTATTAGTCTCAACAACGCGTTCATAATAAATAGCAGGAGAAGGGAAAGCACTTTCGGCAATGGGATAAAAACTTAGATATTCGGGAGAGGAAACTAAATTTTTTGCCCATGAGTTTAAAACATGTGTATGGTGAGTTATGTTATATGTATAGGGTAAATGTTGAGGTATTTCGTCGCCACCCAATTGTGGCTCATAAGAAGCGACTCCCGAAGAAGTTCCATCTTCTTTGATATACTGATATTCTTTTACCAAATATGAAGTACTTTCTGCCTGATTTGTCATATCAGCCCACGAATTATTATAAATAATCTTTTTAACCCTGCTTCCACCACCTTTTTTATCTGTACGCGATAATAAACGTATAATACTTTTTTGAGTATCAATATGTTTACCAACATTATTATTATACAGATTTTTTTGAGGTCCTTGAAATGTTGCAATAAGATTGTTTAAAAAAGAAGTATTTAAAAAAACATCCTGAATAAATTGATTAGCAAAATCCAATGGTTGGTCAATCAAGTTATTATAATCGGGGTGTCCAAATGTTAAATTCGGTGTATTTATCATTCCAGAATGTATAGCAGCTTTACTAAAAGGATGTACTTCTTGGCTGTTTACTTTGCCTATAGGCACACCTTTAAGTTGTATCCGCCCATAATATTGATTTTGATTGTTATCGTTAATAAGTGCAGCATCTAATATTTCAGCATACCCATAAACATAATCTTTATAACTAGTATCGGGTGTAGTATTTATGAGTACTTTAAAATACAGGTTATTTTTTAAATCTGTATCAAAATATTTATTAAATTCATTTTGAGCTTCCTGAAGAGGCAAGGTGTGTGGAATATCGGTTTTAAAATAGACATAGTAAAAATCATTATACAAACCTAAGTTTCCGTTTATATTATCTGAATCATTTGATACGCCGGAAATCTGAAAC
>PCSS01000251.1 GCA_002771395.1 Bacteroidetes bacterium CG23_combo_of_CG06-09_8_20_14_all_32_9
AGGAAAAAGAACAAATGATACCTAAACGATTATACTTGTTTCTATGTCTAAAAAATCAAATTTTCACCCTTGTCTTTTGACAGGATACGATTTTTTTGCTTCTGTTCAAAACAAATTACATTGGGCAATTACAGGAAAAACAGCAGCAGAAATAATTTATACTTCTGCCGATGCAAAAAAAATCTTCATGGGTTTAACTAATTGGAAGCAGGCACCTGAAAGGAAAATTTTGAAAACCGACATTAACATTGCTTAAAATTATCTTAACGAAAATCACATAAAGGAATTAAACCGAATTGTTTCTGCTTATCTGGATTTAGCAGAGAACAATGCAGAACGTCAAATACTGATGAAGATGGAAGACTGGACTAAATTCCTGCATCAGTTTTTAGAATTGTCAAAGTACCCGATACTGAAAGATAAAGGCAAAGTAACTGCATTGGAAGCCAAATTAAAAGCGGAAAAAGAATTTGAGGTTTTTAGAAAAACTCAAGACCAAAATTATATATCCGATTTTGATAAAGAAATAAAACGAATTGAAGGGAAAAAATAATAACAAAATGCCTTTGTGAATGATTGCGAAGTGTTGACATTTTAGATTGATTTTGAATAAGGTAACGACTTGATATAATTTTCCATAAAATCCCAATCAGGTTTACCCGACTTAGTTACTGGCAAATAGATATATTCATCTTCCAGTCTTTTGAGTCGAACTTGTCTGCCATAAGCATATTTGATTTTGAGTTTTTTCAGAAGTGTTGTCAAATACATTTTTATATAAATGTTTTTATCTCCTTCTTGAAATATCAAAGTATGAACATTATCGTCACCAAAATATTCGTAACTATGATAGAATACATCTGCTAGCATATCAATAGTTATTTTATTAGAAAATAACTTTTTTGAATCAATGAATGTTTCTTTGTCAATGAAATTAGAAACCCCATTATATAGCGATGTTGAAGTTAATAATGGCGTTTCCCCTTCCTTTCTCTTGTCTTTATTTAATCGCTCTCCTTTTTCAATTTTAAAAAGACCTTCTTTCTTCTTTTCATCATAAGCAATTCTGAATCTTTTAAAATTTTTATTCTTTATTTCCTTTTTATTTGAAAAAGATTCATTAGAGATGTTCACTAATTTTCCAAATGAAAACATAATGCTTAAATATTCTCTCATTGTATCTATAAAGTCCAAATCTGGTGTACTCGAAAAATCAATATCCATATATGCCTCACAACACCATTCATCATCAAACTTTACTTTCTTAATCACTGAGAAACCTATTTTTTCATAATGCTTGTAATTTTCCATTAATATCTCATACTTGTTTTTATATTCGCCTAAATTTATCCTACCCTTTCGTTTATCTTTCTTAAAACCATCATCTTTCCAGTACCCAAACCATGTAGGTGAATTATGTGGTTCGTGTGCTCTGAAAACCATAATACAAGTAGCTACACCCGCAGCAGGATAAAATAAATCATCAGGAGTTGATATAACTGCTTCCAATGTATGTTTTTCTAAAAGCATCCTGTGCTTTTCAATAATTTTTTTATCACTTGTTAAAGCACAACTCATTTGTACAATAGCGACACATCTACCACTTTTCTCCAAACTATCCATTGCATTAAGAATAAATTCCAATTGCATAGTTGCTCCTGCTGAATATGGTGGATTTAACATTGCGACAGTTGGATACAATGATTTAATAAATGCTTTATGTTTTGTATTAAAACAGTCGTCATGGTAAATATTTGACTTGCCATCACCTCTCATCATCATATTTGAGCAAGCATAAGCAAACATATCTGCTCTTTCTTCAGTACCTAATAATTGCTTTTCCTTAATTATTTTAATTTTCTCTTGATTATTTCCCGCCAATAATATCATCTTCTTCATTGCTGAAACAAGAAATCCGCCAGTACCACAACATGGATCATAGACGACATCGTCTTTACTTAAATTTATTAAATCACAAAATAAATCAGTAATATGTGAAGGAGTTAAAACCAAACCTGTCTTTGAATCAGAACCAGCATATTTAATAAATTCAGAATAAAACTTACCTAATATATCAAAGCCGGCATTATCATAATTAATTAAGGGATATATATTTTTCTTTATGTTATCAATGAAGGTTTTTACAAGATTATTCGGTTCTGTTTTTTTGGTTTGTTTATTTTGTAAAGTTTCCGAATGAGTTATTTTATGATTCAGAATTGTTTTATAAATATTTAAGATGGAATTTCTTTTATCTTCGGCAACTTTATCTTTTAGATAATTTTCGCAAGATTGAATGATATAAGTTGTAAGTTCCTTTACGCTATTATAATTTTTATAACCATCTCTAAATCCGTCATTGTATAATGCTAAAAGTATTGCACTTAAAAAAGTTGCTCTTTCTGTTGTAGGTATTGAATAATTTTCTAACAGATTATTATATTCAATTGCCTTTTCAATTATTTTTAAATTTTGCAAATCCAAAGAATAACTTTGGAAATCGTAAAGTTTGAAACATGAATTAAGAGACAATAATTCAATATCTTTTAATTCTTCTATTTTATCATTTTTATAGAAAAAATTTGAAACTTTTAATTCATCTTTATTTGTACCAGATACTGCAATGCCAAGAATAGAAATTTCTTTATCTTTCTTAGTAACTTCCCTCATATAATGCAATACTCCATCTACTGCATAATCTTTTGGCTTATCTCTATTGGTTGATACATGGAAATTTATACATCCTTTACATTCTACTATTATGATAAAATTGGGTAATCTTTTAAATGAAACAATAAATTCTGGATAGCCCTTATTCCCCTTTTCATTTTTAGAGGCGTTTTCAAAAAGATGGACTAATTTTTCGTCCTTCTGTTCTTTGGCAGTGATTACTTCATCGCTATTCATTAGGAGGTCATTCTTGAAATGCTCCCGTACAATATCTTCTGTAATTCTTTCGTGTGCCATATATTAAAATTTTAATTTGCTTTGTTTTATATTAACAGATTTATAATATTTTGCCTTTTCTTCAGCTAATTGAAAAACTGCCTCTGGGCATTTATATTTAAAACAATCTTCAGCGAATTTCTCACTTAAATATTGTTTCTTTATATCTGCAACATCAATTTTAAGTGCCTTTGCAAGTAGTAGCAATTTGTTTTCTTTCAATTCCTTTTTTCCGTTCTCAACCTTGCTTAAACCACCACTATCTAAACCTATTTTTGCAGCAAGTTCAGTTTGATTTAGCCCTTTTTCAACTCTAAGTCGTCTTATGTAATCTCCAAAACTTTCCATTTTTAACCTTGTCAAATTTAACTTGGTAATTTTTGACAAATATAAATATTATTTTTAATATTCTGTCGTGTGATAGAAAAATTTAGCTCTTTTGGTATTGTGAAGTGTCGGCTTGTGTTTCGGGCAAAACCAAATGTGCTAAATGTGGGTCGGCTGGTTTTTTTTACAATGAACGCTAACATATTAGGATTTTATCCCCAGTTTCAACAAAAATTACAGTAAAGGTAGAAAAATATTTTTAAACTACAAATTAATAAAAGCCGAAAAGAAATTGAGGTTCAAATTAA
>PCSS01000385.1 GCA_002771395.1 Bacteroidetes bacterium CG23_combo_of_CG06-09_8_20_14_all_32_9
AACTTCGCTGTCATTCAATTGTATGACCACTGAATGACTATAAAAAAACCTATTGCAGTATATCTAACGGTGTGAATTAGTCATTTGTATAATTTGACCATTTTTCATTTGTCAGTTTACAATTATTACATACTTACATTAATCTTAAAGACCTGACAGGTTTTTCTAAAACAATGATTACCAATCTTAAAAGGTATTGCAAAATTTGCAAAGAACAAACCTATCAGGACTAAAATATTTTAAAATGTAAACTACTTTTAGGGCAACATGAAAAATGCCTATTTTTGCAGATTTTTATTTATAGCATTAAATATCAAATATTTATCCCAACATTTTTTTGGGGTCAACCCATTGGTTGAATTGTTCATCGGTTACTAATTCTAACTCTATTGCGGATTGTCTTAGGGTGGTTCCTTCTTTATGCGCTTTTTTGGCAATTTTAGCTGCGTTTTCGTAACCTATATGGGTATTAAGTGCAGTTACAAGCATAAGAGAGTTTTCCAGGTTTTTTTGTAAAATCGGAAGATTTGCCTCAATACCAACTGCACAATTATCGTTAAACGAAACACAGGCATCACCAATTAAGCGGGCGGAATTTAAAAGATTAAAAATAATCATGGGTTTGTAAACATTTAATTCAAAAAATCCGCTCATATCACCCATTGATATTGCCATATCATTAGCAATTACTTGTATGCAAACCATTGTAAGAGCCTCAACCTGAGTTGGATTAACCTTACCGGGCATAATAGAACTTCCGGGTTCGTTTGATGGAATAATAATTTCGCCGATTCCGCTTCGTGGGCCTGATGCCATAACACGTATATCATTGGCAATTTTATTTAAACTTGTTGCTAATTGTTTTAAAGCTCCCGAAACCTCAACCATAGTGTCGTGTGAAGCTAATGCCTCAAATTTATTTGGAGCGGTAATAAAGGGCAAACGGGTAAGTTCTGCAATTTTTTTTGCCACAAGTTCGGAGTACCCTTTAGGGCAATTAAGTCCGGTGCCAACGGCTGTGCCGCCAAGAGCAAGTTCTGATAAATGTAAAAGGGTATTTTTAATCGCCTCTAAATCATGGTCTAACATGGCAACATATCCTGAAATTTCCTGACCCAGAGTTAATGGTGTGGCATCCATCCAGTGAGTGCGACCTATTTTGATAATGTCTTTAAAATCGTTAGCTTTTTCAGCTAAAGTGTTTCGTAATTTTTCAACTCCCGGAATGGTTGTTTCTACAATCATTTTATATGCTGCAATGTGCATAGCTGTTGGGAAAGTATCGTTTGAACTTTGCGATTTATTTACATCATCATTTGGATGAAGAAAAGTTTTTCCTTCACCTAACTTATTTCCAAGAATTACATGAGCGCGATTTGCAATAACCTCATTTACATTCATATTGCTTTGAGTTCCGGAACCTGTTTGCCAAACCACTAATGGAAACTGGTTATCAAGTTTACCTTCAAGAATTTCGTCGCAAACTTTTGAAATGTAATCAGCTTTTTCTTTAGACATAACGCCCAGTTCGTAATTAGTTAATCCCGAAGCTTTTTTTAGAACGGCAAATGCCCTGATAATTTCTATGGGTACTTTGTTTTCCCCAATTTTAAAATTGTTTACCGAACGCTGAGTTTGTGCTCCCCAGTATTTGTCGGCAGGAACTTCTATGGTTCCCATGGTGTCTTTTTCAATCCTGGTATTCATTTTTTTTGTGATTAATTTGTTAAAATGTTAAATTTTTATTAAAAAGTTTTACAAAATTAAAAATTTATTTCAATAGTATAAGTAGGTTCTAAAAATTAACAAATTGCGTCATGGCGGGCTTGACCCGCCATCTCATATTAAAGGCAGACCTTCAATTTGTGAGATTCTGAAACAAGTTCAGAATGACGTGTCGTTAATTTTTAGAAGTCCCATATAAATAAATAGTTACTACTCACCCCCAACCCCAATGTCGTTAAGTTAAGGAATAAAATGCTGTTTATCAGGATTTTTAATTGCCCCGACATTTATGTCGGGGAATTAAATTAGCATCATTTTCGGATTTTAGCCCAATATCCGTTAAAAATGTTTGGCTAAAGCCCAGTTTAATTTGTATATTTTCCCACGAGCTAAAACTCGTGGCTATTGATTATCTGCAAATTAAACATTAACTAAATAACATTGCCCCCAACCCCTCTCTATGAATAGAGAGAGGACAAAGGGGTGAGTATAATTGTGTAAAATTAACATTTATTTGTGTTTACTCAATAAGCAATTTTTTATAGAGTTGTTTTTCGCCCTCTTTCACTTGTACAATATAGATACCTGTTGTTATTTTACCCAAATCAATTTCTTTAAACTCCTGCTCTTGTGTAATGCTTGTTTTTTCATAATAAACTTTTTTTTATTCTCTGTCCTTAATTTATATGTTGTTTAACCATAGAAACAAAAGTAAGCGATATAAGATAAAAGATGTTTCTTAAAGCAGGATTTAATGACTTACTATGTATCAATTTTTCGGGCATTTTACACTTTATAATCTTTCAACTTATCCATCGTTTCATTATTAAAATCTAATGGAAATATTTTCCATTTAATTTCGCATCTGTTATTTTAATTCCGGCATAATATTGTACGAAAATTTACAATAAAAATATACAAAAAAAAATCAATAATCAATTAAAAATGGCTCAAAGTGGTTCTGATATATATAAAAGAACGATTTTAAATGTTCGGGTTTATAAAGCAGAACGTTTTTAATAAACAATGTTAAAAATTAGATTAGTTTTGCGTCCAAAAATTATATTATATGTTAAATACTTTAATTATTCCATCCCGCTATAAGTTGATATTAGATTTAAAACAAACTGAAAAAGCGATAAAACTCCTCAAAGATTTTTTTCAGTCAAACCTGTCTGTTAAACTGAAATTAAACAGGGTAACTGCGCCTCTTTTTGTTTTAAAAGGAACAGGAATAAACGATGACCTCAATGGAATTGAAAAGCCCGTCTCTTTTACAATAAAGAATATGAATGGCAGTGAGGCGGAAGTGGTACAATCGCTTGCCAAGTGGAAACGACTGATGCTTGCCGATTATAATATTGAACATGGGTGTGGTATTTATACCGATATGAATGCTATAAGACCTGACGAAATATTGGATAATTTACATTCGCTTTATGTTGACCAGTGGGACTGGGAACGTGTAATATCAGAGGAAGAAAGAAATCTTGAATTTTTAAAATTAATTGTACAAAAAATTTATTTAATATTGCGTAAAACCGAGTTTTTTATATATAGAAGCTATCCTAATATAGCACCAGTACTTCCTAAAGATATTACTTTTATTTATTCAGAATATTTATATGAATTGTATCCCACTCTGTCTCCGGCAGAAAGAGAAAATAAAGTTGCAGAAAAATATGGGGCGGTATTTATTATCGGCATAGGGAGTGAGCTTCCTGACGGAAAACCTCATGATGGAAGGGCTCCTGATTATGACGACTGGACGACTGAAACTAAAAATGGATATAAGGGTTTGAACGGAGATATTATTTTATGGAA
>PCSS01000141.1 GCA_002771395.1 Bacteroidetes bacterium CG23_combo_of_CG06-09_8_20_14_all_32_9
AATCCTTAATTAGAGTCTGTAGCCCGCCCCGTTAAATACTGCTTTTTCAAAAATTACTACAGCCAATTTGCGAAATATTTAACGGGGTAAATATTTTTTTCGTACTTCGATGGGGTGAATAGTTACAAAAGTACGTAAAAAAATCAATAACCAAAAAAAGAATAATACAGAAATAATTTCTATACTTGAAAAGGTCATTAATTGTCATTTGTCCTGTTAGATAATTACTTTTTAAATTAATGCTTTCATTTTACAAACCACCTAACAGGATGAATTTCACTATCATTGACAATAAATGATTACTTAATGACTATGAATGCCTACTGAATGACTACTGAATGACCATTGAATGACTATGAATGACTATGAATGACTTGCGAATCATATCAGAATAACCGGCAAAGTGGTATAGTTTCACTCCAACGCCGAAACTAACGGGGTAAACAACTTTGCAGGATAATTTTTATAGTTGCTGAGAAGTTACAAATTATTATTTCAATTTAAAAAAAACTAAATTTGAAACTAAATTCAAAAACATAAAACTATGTCTGCAAAATATCCTATTTACGTTGGTGGTGAGTTTATTACAACCGAACAAAAACTCGCTGTAATAAATTCATATTCGGGCGAAGAATTTGCCCATACTTATTTGGCAGGGAAAAAAGAACTTGAAATGGCAATTGTAAAAGCTCTGGCAGTAAAGAAAAGCATGCGGGAGTTACCTGCTTATATAAAGTACGAAATTTTAATGGAAATAGCAGACAAATTAAAAGGCTCATGTCAGCGATTGGCGTTGGTTTTAGCAATGGAAGCCTGTAAACCATTAAAATATGCTTTAGGCGAAATTAACCGCGCCGTTCAAACGTTTATTATAGCCGCCGAAGAAACTAAGCGCTTGCCCTGTGAAATTATGTCGCTCGATTGGACACCCGCCGGAAAAGATAAAGAAGGAATTATAAAATATTTTCCTGTTGGATTAATTGCAGGAATTGTTCCTTTTAATTTTCCTATGAATCTTGCAGCACACAAAATTGCACCTGCCATTGCAAGCGGTAATTGCATAATTATTAAATCTTCCCGTTCTACCCCGCTTTCCACACTTGAACTGGCAACAATAATTAACGAAACCGCTTTACCAAAAGGAGTATTCTCGGTTTTACCAATGGACAGGAAAGCCGGGCAGCAGCTTGTTACCGACAAACGTTTTGCAATGCTTACATTCACAGGTTCGCCACAAGTTGGCTGGAAAATGAAATCGCAGGCAGGAAAAAAGAAAATAACCCTCGAACTTGGTGGAAATGCCGGAGTAATTGTTTCGCCAACAGCAAATATCAACTTAGCTGTTGCAAAGTGCACAGTCGGAAGTTTTGCTTATTCCGGACAGGTTTGCATTCATATTCAAAGAATTTATGTGCACGAAAATATTTTTGATGAATTTATTTCAAAATTTACCGAAATAATTAAAAAATACAAAATCGGAAAACCTGAAGAACCCGATACTGATATTTCTGCAATGATTGACGAAGAAAATGCAATTCGTGTTGAAGATTGGGTAAATCAGGCGGTTTCGGGAGGTGCAAAAATTCTTTGCGGCGGAAAAAGAAAAGGAACAGTTTACGAGCCAACAATACTTACAAACACAAAAAGAGAAATGAATGTTTGTTGTTTAGAAATTTTTGGACCTGTTGTTAATATCGAAAAATATAAAAATTTTAATGAAGCTGTAAATCTTATAAATGACTCTGAATATGGTTTGCAGTCGGGAGTTTTTACAAACTCAATTGACGAAATGAATTTTGCTTTTCGTGAGATTGAAACGGGCGGAGTTATGATTAACGATGTACCAACTTTCAGAGTTGACCAAATGCCTTATGGTGGCGTAAAAAATAGTGGTTTCGGACGCGAAGGAGTTAAGTTTGCCATACATGAAATGATGGAGCCAAAATTGCTGGTAAAAAACGTTTAAAAGTGTTTATTGTTTCCAGTTTTTCGGAATTATGGATTAATTGGTATTAAATAAAAAACACATATCTTTGCAAAAATTAATAATGTAAAGATATGCAAACAAAAGATTTAATTCTAACAGTTATCGGAGCTGTAGCGATGGTTTTAATCACAATGTTTAACGAAGAAATTAAAAGATGGATTATGGAACATTATAAATTATTAATATTTGGAATAGGTTTTTTCTGTTTTGCTTTAGGTATTCAAGCTTTGGTTTGCGGGTCGGCTTGTGTGGCTTGACAATGTGCTGCAAGTGTGTTAGCAGAAATTTTTTAAAATACGAAGGGTCGGGATATTTTTTCTTTCAATTCTGTCATTTTAATTCTGTCTTTTGTTTCATTGTCAATGTATCTGTTTTCTTTTAAGCATAACCGCCAACGTATGGGTATGTACACCTCCAGTTGTATATAAACCCCCTATTATGGCCCATAAGATAATATTAATAAATGAAAATAAACAACTATAACTTTTTTATAACTATTTATGCGCTTGCACAAGCCATTTTTCTATCAACCTTTTTAATTAAACCTTGTAAAATATTACCGGGTCCGACTTCTGTAAATGATGTTGCACCATCAGCAATCATATTTTTTACAATTTGTGTCCAGCGAACAGGTGAAGTAAGTTGTGCAATAAGGTTTTCTTTAATCCTTTCGGGATTTATTTCGGGCAATGCATTTACATTTTGGTAAACGGGACAAGTAGGATTTGAAAAATGTATATTTTTAATTGCTTCATATAATTCTTTGCTTGCAGGTTCCATAAGTGGTGAGTGAAATGCACCTCCAACCATAAGTTTTAAAGCACGCTTTGCTCCACGTTTGGTAAGTTCTTCAATTGCTTTATCAATACCGGTAACAGAACCCGAAATAACAATTTGTCCGGGGCTATTATAATTAGCTGGTACAACAATATCATTAATTTCTTTACAAACCTGCTCAACAATTTCATCATCAATTCCTAAAATAGCTGCCATTGTTGAAGGTTGTGCCTCACAGGCTTTTTGCATTGCCATTGCTCGTATCGTAACTAATTTCAAACCATCTTCAAAAGTAAGTGTACCATTGGCAACTAATGCCGAAAACTCGCCTAAAGAATGCCCTGCAACCATCTGTGGAGTAAAACTTGTACCCATTGTTTTTGCCAAAATAACAGAGTGCAGAAATATTGCAGGTTGAGTAACTTTTGTTTGTTTTAGTTCATCTTCGGTTCCGTTAAACATTATATCTGTAATGCGAAATCCAAAAATATCGTTTGCCTTTTCAAAAAGATTTTTTGCTGTCGGATTTGTATCATAAAGTTCTTTACCCATGCCGGTATATTGAGCACCTTGTCCGGGAAATACAAAAGCTTTCATTATTAAAATTTATTATGATGTAAAAATAGAACAAAAAACATTTTTGGCTACTATTCACCTGTTTTTTTCAACAGAGAGGACACAGAACAAACAGAGTTACACAGAGTTATTTTTTTCATCCAATATCTTTTTTACTCTATTATCTCTGTTAACCCGGTGTTTATATAAACACTTGCGGAATTTAGGTAATGTAAAAAGTAAACTATCTAACAGGGTGA
>PCSS01000388.1 GCA_002771395.1 Bacteroidetes bacterium CG23_combo_of_CG06-09_8_20_14_all_32_9
ACAGTTTACGTTTATAGCGAAAATAACGAACCTTACGGTTTTACATATTTTTTTGGAGTTATTAAAAAACATATTTCATGGAAATTAACTTCATCTGAAAATAAAGTTTACTTATTGAACGGGCAAACTTCTGTACCTTTTAATATTACCTTAATGAATGATGGAACCGATGAACAGGATATTCATCTTTCACTTTCATCTCTGTCAAAAAGTGTATCGCTGCTCGATTCAAGCGGAAAGGAAAAAGCTCTGCTTCCTGTAACACTTAATTTACAAGCGCAAAAAGATACAGTGTTTAATTATACGTTTTCAAAACAGGTTGAACCCAAAAACTTTCGGCTTGTTGATATAGAAGGATATAATCCTTACAGCGTTGGAGAAGAAAGAAAATATTATGTAACAGCAAATTCAACTTCACCAAACCCTGGCGATTACAATAAATTCAGAGCCGGGCAAAAAATTAATTTTGTGCAATTATCCGATAATTGGGAAGTAAATCACTATGGAACAGACGTTTTTCCTATTTTAGTTGATTTGAATGCGTTTAATATTTTAGGTGCTCAACCTATGCTCAACTTAACACTGCAAGGACAAACTTTTTTAAACGAAACCTCATCTATTGTTTACAATTCACAACTAACATATTTCTCTAATTTTTTTACTACTAACCCATATCAAAATGCTACATTATATTTAGGTTATTTTCATTCAAAATTTGATGTACAATTTGGAAATATTACCGGTGGAGTTTTGGGTACGTACCAAAATGGACAGGGGTTAAAAGCAGATTATTATATCAGCAAAAACCAGCGTATAGGAGCATTTTATACAACAAGTCCCCGGTTATTTTCAAAAAATCCCGACTATACTACTTTTGGTTTAACTCACAATTACCGGAATTCTATTTTAAGCATTAATTCACAGTTTGGGCATAGCATAAGTAATGTTCAACGTACATTCACAGATGTGTTAAATGTAAATGCTTCAACAAATTTTATAAAGAATCATACTTTTGGAATTCGTGCCGGTGTTAGCCGAAATGTAAAACAAGACTCGGTAGTTGTTAAATACGGATGGATGGGCGGAGTTTACTACAACGGAAGTTACCTTCATCAAAAAATGAACAGTAATTTAAGCGCTATGTATCTTTCACCAACTTTTGGAATTTATAGTTACGAAAGACTTACGGTTAATGCCGGGAACCAATACCACCTGAACAAAAAATGGAACATATATTTGAATAATAATTTATACAGGTATCCTGACCAACCATTAACAATATATAAAGATAACTATCAGTTGAATAATCGGTTAAATTTTAATTATATGAACTCAAAAGCAGGAAATTTTACACCGTTTGCTTTTTATAATTTCTCGCGGATTCAGGATTTCAGAGTTCATTCCCGCGGTTTGGGTTTAAATTTAGGAAAATATAATTTGAACGAAAACTATCACTACTTTATTAATATTCTTTCGGGGTACAACAGAGCACTTGCTCCCATCAGCAAAGATTACTTCTTCCTGCAATTTGCAGGGTTTATCCAGGTAAGAACCCTTTCATTTATGACTCGCTATCAGCTTGGTAATCAAAATGTAAGCAGAAATTATTTTCTTTACAACAGCGTTAAAAATCCTCAGATTATTGTTCTTACTCTTCGTCATCAATATGTTTTTCCGCTACCTGCATTTGTAATGCAAAATGCTGTAAGCTACTCTTATTCTACTATTTCCGGAAAAAATATCAATTTTACTCCAGAACTTTATTGTTTTACAAAAGGAGGATGGCGCTTCCGTATTTTATGCGAAATAAATTTTTCGCTTAATGCCAATTCCGATATCAGGGAAACATATTATATGCTTCACGGAAACGAAGAAATATCTCAACTACAATGGAATAAAAGTTTTTACCTTGGGGTTGGTATCAGAAAAGAATTTGGAATACCCATTCCAAAAACAAAGAAAAAATATTGTACTGCCGAATTTGTCGCCTTTTATGATATAAATGGCAACGGGAAAAGAGAACATAATGAAGACTTGCTCGAAAATGTTGTAATTAAAGTTGAGGCATGGGAAGTAATCACTAATATAGATGGCGAAGCGACACTTAAAAATGTTCCGCTTGGAACATATCCGTTTAATGTGTTTTCAATTCCCGATTTACACGGTTGGTTTCCGCATGTTGACGATAAGCTTAATTTGTGGAAATCGGAAAAAATTTATGTGCCATTTGAACGTGGTGTTAAAGTTACCGGTAAAGTGTTTCTTGACAGAGAAAAACTCGGTGCTGATGCCGACAAGTTACTTGACCTTTCGAGAATAAAAATTTCTGCTGTTAACGAGCGCACATTTACTACATTAACCTCGTTTAACGGTTCGTTTGAAATTTATGTTCCAATGGGAAAATATATTCTTACAATGGATGAAAAGGTTTTAGGCGACAGGTTTCAACTTTTGCAAAATAATTTTGAACTAAATATTGACGACAAATTTGATAATCTTTTTGTTCCATTTTATGTAATTGAAAAACGCCGAAAAGTAAAAGTTATTAAATTTGATAGCAACGGTAACCGAATTGACGTGAATGAGCCTACTCTTCAACAACCTAACGAACCCACAGTACCTGTAGAAAAGCCTCAGGAGAAACCGGTAAATTTAAACGAGAAATATAAAGATATTGATGTTAGTGAACTTGATTCTATAATAAATGTATTTCTTTCTAAATATGAATTAACACCCGAAAAAAGGCTTTACCTTGATTCTTTAATAGATATGTTTTTCCCTAAAAATGAACTACCGGCGCATAAAAAGTTTTATCTCGATTCTTTAGTTGATGTGTTTAATTCTAAAAACGAACCGCAACCCAAAAAGTTTCAGCAAGAACCATTGAATAATTATAACTATGCCGATATGTTGGACATAAAAGGGCTTGATTCTTTAATAGATGTGTTACTTTCTAAAACCAAACCTGTAATACCTTTCACTAATAGTGAACTTGAAAGAATTGAAAGAAGTAAGATTAAAAAAAGCGACCTTTCAAAATATGGCGACGCTGTTGTTTATACCATCCAGATTGGTGCATATAAAAAGGAAGAGTTGACAAGTACAGTTTTAGCTAAGTTTTTAACACTCGGAAAAGTAGAATCCTTTACAGATGACAAAGGGGTAACAAAGTATTTTGTTGGAATCTATAATTCTATTGATGAAGCAAAAACAGCAAAAAAAGAAATCTCGAAAGCGGGTTTCAAAGATGCCTTTGTAATTGCTATATATAATGGGAAAATAATTACTACCAAAGAAGCGGAATTTATAAATGAGTAACCAATGTTACGCAAACAATAGATACTTGAGTATAAATCCTAAATTCTATAATGCAAAATGGCTCAATTTGCGCATTTTAAGGTTTCAAATTCCAATCTCAAAATTCCCGAAAAAATATTTGTAACTACTCAGCCCAAAGA
>PCSS01000138.1 GCA_002771395.1 Bacteroidetes bacterium CG23_combo_of_CG06-09_8_20_14_all_32_9
ATTTAGAAATTCAAATGAAAACATTTTCCCATCTCCTAACTTCCCAGTTTTAAAAAGCTTTTGGAATGTATATGTTCCACCATGAGTAAGATAACTTGAGTATGACGATGCAATAAAATCAATTTGATTCCTTATAAATAATACTATTAATGCATTTGGAAATAATCGTTTTAAATTTGAAATAAAAAACGTTCTGTAAATTCCATCATCCCATTTAAAATTTTCTAAACCTGTAAATTTATGTGAAACTATAATTAAATTTTCTTTTAATTCAGGCAAATTGTTATTTAATTCAAAATGAGATTTATTTTCTGAAATGTTATATGTAAAATCATCAATATATAAAGTTGTTGCATTTTCAATATTTGAATAAAAATATTTTTTAAACCAAGTAGTCCCGGTCTTTGGATAACCAATGTGAATAATGATATTTTTAATTTTATTTAATTCCATATTTTAATCTTTCGCTTACTTTATCAGTTGTGCTATTTTCAAGTTCTGCAATAATTAATTCTGTGCTAAATGAAATTAAAAAATTAAGAACCTTAATTGATGACATTTCATCTAATTGCGATAAAATATTTTCAATTTTTGAGACATTATTTTTATAATTTATTTTTTTTGTTTCATCGTCATACATCTTCGAATTATTAAAATAATTTAGCAATTTTTTGTTGAAATTATTTTTTAATTCTATAAATGAAAGTTGGTTATTGTTATTTGTTTTTGAATTCTCAATCCAGTTAGTTATCTGATTTATCAATGAGAGGTATGAAATGTTATTTGTTTTGGTTATTTTTTTAGAAATCAGTTCTTTAGGATTATTTTTAATTAAAAATGTTCTAATTTCTTCGAGTTTATTTTGAGGTAGTGTCCAAAGAGCAGAATTTGGTGGAAAAATTACAGTATGGGTAATTATTTGAATATTATTTTTATTGCAAAACTTATACATACCGGGAATTTCAAACCAGTTATGAATCATTGGACAAAAGTTTAGAAATGTAGTGTATTTTATTAATTTAGAGTGTTTTATGAAATAGTCTAAATTAATTTTAAATTCTTCAAAATTTGCGTTTTTTCTTATTTTTTCGTAAGTTGTTTTAGTAATCCCATCTGCCGAAACAGATACCTCGAAATGCCCTTTTGTTAATAGTGTTTTAATTTTGTTATTTAAAATTGTGCAATTTGTTAAAATTGTTATTTTGCATGAAGGGTTTAATTCAATTATTCTTTCCCAAATCTGATAGTTTAAATCAATTAAAAATGGTTCACCACCAACAAATCTTGCTTCTTTAAGATGTGGTATAAATTCGTCGAGTTGTTTGATAAATGTAATATCGTAAGGTGGATTATAAGGCAATTTGTTTTCTCTGTTTTTTCTGATTAATGCAGAGTTTTCTCCATTGCACATTATACATTCTAAATTACAATTATTTCCAAGTTCAAAATCGAACATTGTGGGCATAATGTTATTTTTATCGTAATAACTATCTAAATAATCATAATTATTTGCTCCAACACTTTTAAAAAGTCCATTTTCAATAGATTCTTTACAATACCCACATCCTAATGTTAAATCGCTATTTTCAATTGCTGATTTTAAAATTTCATGCTTTTTGCCATGCCATGCTTCATAAATCGAAGTATCTGGGTATTTCCCTAATAAATATAATCTGTTAAAACAGCATACTTGAATATTGCCCGAAACTGTAAACCTTAATGATGCGAAAGGAGCTAAACATATTTTGTTTGAATTATTTTTTTTAGAGTTTTTATATTTGGTAATTTGAGATTGCATGTTATTTAATCTTCACAAAAAAATAATTTTAAATTTTAGATATAATTAAAACTGTATTTAGACAAAAGTAATTGTTTTTAATTATATTCAAGCTACATTTTACAAAACCCTCAAGGTTAAACCAAGCATGAGCCGTTGTATAATCTTGAGGATTTTCTCCAATAATTAAAGAACTTAAAATTCTTTAGCAGGTTTAGTCAAAACATAATATAAAAACTCTTTATCAGCATATTCTAAATCGAAAAAAACTAAAACTAATGGAATATGTTTAATTAAAAAAAATATTTTTTTATAATTATAGTTTTCTGGGAGTTCATTCAATACACTTTCTATTTTCTTCATAACCTCGTTTACATATTTCTCTTTTTCACCTTTATAGAGGCAGTTTAAATAGCCATTTAATTGCTTCAATAACTGCTCCTTATCATTTATTTCAACATTTTCAATACATTTATCATTATCGGATAATTCTTTTGTAAGTATATCAATCCGCCTGTTGTTATAATAAAAGTATTGTTGCCGTAAATTCTTTATTACAGAAGATGAATCTGGCAAAGTAATAAAACTTGTTTGAAGATTATTAATATTTTTCCCTGAAAATGTTATAGTATTTTCTTCTTTTATTTCAGAGAGAATAGGGTTTATAAAATATATAATCTCTAATGTATCTGTTAAATTTTTAACAAGCATTTCGGGAATGAATTGTTCGTGATTAGCAATCAACGTTTTTAGTTCGGAGCTTCCGATATCATAATCTTTGTTATTAATATTAACAAAACCACTTCCACGGATGTCTGCTATTATCAAATAATTTTTAATTATTCCTTTCCACGAAGGGGGTATTATTAGTTTATAATTTGCAAAATATCTTAGGGGCTTTTCTTCGTATGAAGAAACTTTTTTAATGAAAACTCCGGGGAATAAAATTATAGAGTGCTGCGGTAATTGCAAAAGGAAAGAGTCTATTATTTCAATTTTAGGAATATTTTCATCAGTCATTAATATGTTGTCTTCAGGAGTTTTGTAAGGGTTATTTTTCCTATACCTCATGGAATATGCCCAGTCTTCTGAAATATATTTTTTCGGATTTGTTATTATTTCCGGATTTTTTACCAATTCTTCCACCCCTGCAATTTCATTATTTTCATTTAGATAATAACCCCGGTAGGTCGGGTCAAGCATTTGCCATTTGTTATTATATAACACCTCAGGAACATTATGAGTTGGGAAATGCCAAATTCTTGATTTATATCCAAGCATATTCCATATTTTATAAAGAACATTTGCTTGCCTTCCGCAATCATAGGATCCAACTGAATTGAAATAAAGCATTAATGTTGTTGACGAATAATCTTTTATCAATGGTGGAGTCTCGGAAAAATTTTTGCACATGAATTGCCATGCAAAAAAGAATAAGCTATCCTTATTTGAGCTTGATAAATTCCTTATCTCGTTTGCTATATCAGTGTCCGTTGTATAGAATTTATTGTTTAACTTCATGGAAAATGTAGCATTGGTATCAGAAGAATTAGTGATAGATATACATGAATTTTCGGGTTGCTGAACTTTTAATGTTTTCATTATTATTGAAGGTTTTGTTAATTTCTGTGAAAACAGTTGGTTTGAAAAGGCCAGAACAATAAAAGAAAATAATAAAAGTTTTTTAAAAAATTTCATAATATTATACATTTTAAGCAAAAGTAAAGAACTTTTATGAAATTGTCAAACTCTAATTTAAATTATCAACTTTCAGTGAA
>PCSS01000246.1 GCA_002771395.1 Bacteroidetes bacterium CG23_combo_of_CG06-09_8_20_14_all_32_9
CGACAATACCATTCTGCATTTTTCTTTCTTCACGAATATGGTATGTACTGGGCAACTACTGAAATGGATAAAGACCTCGCATGGTCACGCTATCTGACTTATGGTTCGCCCCAGTTAAGCCGGTTTACTTATAAAAAATATTATGGACTTTCTGTTCGCTGTATTAAAGACTAATAGACATCTTCCCTAAATTTTTTTTATTCTGCAGGAATTGCATGTTTATAGAAAATGTTACAAAACCAGTAATGTTCGACTCCGTAGGAGTCGTATGTTATTGATGTTTGTTTTCTATAAACATTTGAATCCTTCGGATTCTCCATCCCATTGCGGAAATGGAAAGATATGTTGGTAAAATATTGACAAAGGGATAGCCGAAAACCTTAAAAAGAGTAGGTGAAATTTTAAAAATAATTTTTATGAAAACAAAAAAATCCATATCTTTACTTAAAATAATTTTGATATGAAAACGAAAAAAAACAGCAGCGTCATCAGCGTTGATCCGGAAGTTCTCGGAGGTACCCCTGTATTTCGCGGAACAAGAGTTCCGGTAGAGAGGTTGTTCGAATATCTTGAAGGCAGTTATTCACTGAAAGAATTTTTAGATGATTTTCCTTCTGTTAAAAAAGAACAAGCGATTAAAGCGCTTAAAAATGCTGGGAAACTTTTAGTAGCGTGATAATGAAAATACTATTAGACGAAAACATTCCTAAATCCCTCAAAAAACATTTAAGAAATGACTATATCGTATTTACTGTGCAGGAAATGGGATGGAGTAGAAAAAAAAACGGAGAATTGCTGAAATTAATGCTTTTAAAAAAATTTGAAGTATTAATCACGGGAGACAAAAATCTCAGGTATCAGCAGAATTTGAAAAAAATTCCAATTTCAGTTCTTTTACTTGATGTGAAACCTCTGCGCCCTGATACGATAGAACAGATACTACCTTCAATATTAACAAATCTTCAATCAGAAAATCTGCATGGTGTCGTAACTGTGAGATAATATACCCGTCAGACCGCTTGGAGCGGTCAGACGGGTAGTTCATTTGCTCAATTCCACTCGTTGCTTCTGCAATTCATTAACCTGTTTTTTTACTTTTCCTGGGATTTAATTTTTAACCAAAAAATCATACCTTCCAGTATCACTTCATTGTCGGTTTTATCGTCGGCAACAAAGAGTTTTTGTTGGTTGGGTTTATCTTTATTGTAATAAAATTCTCTTTTTAATTCATCAAATAACAAAGTGGGAGCTAAAGCATTATTTTCGTTATTTTTTACTGTTAAAACAGAAATATTGTTGCCCATACCGGCAAAATAAAAAGGGTAACTCCCTTTTAAATCTGATTTTGATTTTACATTAATAATTCCTTTAAAAACAACATTTGTGTTTCCACAGGTTCTCAAATTTTCTTTATGAATTTCTTTTAAGGTACATGTAAACCCATCAGATTTTATTTTTTGGGAAAAAAGATTTAATGAGGAAATAATTAGTACAGCTAATATTATAATTATTCGTGTTTTGTTTAACATAAAGTTAAAAATAGTTTATAGAAAAACTCTAAATGTTTTAATTGTTTGTTGACAATTTGTTATAAATTTCCATTTCCTCAACCGACTCTTTGGTTTTGCCAAGTTCCTTATAAACAACAGAAATATTGTGGTGTGATTGCAAATGGTTGTAATCAATTTTAATGTTTTCTTTTAAAAGTTCAAGAGCTTTTTCAGCATTGTTAATATTTAAAAAACTTGTTGCCAAATCACATCTTAAATTCGTATTTAAACTATCAAGTTTTAGTGCTTTTTCGTAATATTCAATTGCATTTGAGAATTGTTGCGAATCGTAATAAATATTACCTAAAGTTATTAATGCCAACTTGTTATTTTTATCATTTTGGCAAAGTTTTACAAAGTGGTTAATAGCTTTACTTAAATTATTATTATTGTAGTATTCGATAGCTAGCTCTTCTCTTAAAGGTAAATTTAACGAATCGCTCTCAAGTAATTTTTCTTTAATTAAAAAACTATCAACAGGCAAACTAGGTTTTAATGAATTACTTTGTTCGTTTGAATTGCACGAAAATAGAATAAAAGCAAAATAAAAACTTATTAAAAATTCCGACCTCATTATTTTTACTTCAATATTTTAGCATCTTCTAATAAAACTTCGTAAAAATACCCATAACCAAAATCTTTATTTATGCTAACTATTCCTTCTAATGTAACAACATCATCAACTTTAACATCAGTACTAGAAGTTGTGATAGTTAAATCGAATTTGCCTTCAAAGTCAGTTCCGTCTTGTAAGTGAATCCAATTTTTACTCATTATTTCGGGACTGTATTTTACTACTTTCCCCTTAACTTTTACAGTTTTTCCTGCATATTGTTCTTTGTTTTTGAATAATTCTGCAATAGAAATTTCGCCGTTATTGTGTTCTACTACAACTTCTTGTTTCTCAACTTTAGGTTTTTGAGCTTCTGAGATATTACCTGTATTTGGTATAGTTCCATGAGGATTAACTTTATTTGCTTCACTACCAGCAACAATTGGTGTTTTACTTAAATTTTCGAGAAACAAAATTTCTTTAAAAGTTTTATTTAAATCTTTACTTTTAAAATCAGTCATTGGCATAGCATTATCATAATAATATGTCTCTCCAGCTAATGCATCCATTTTTGGAACTGCCATCCACAATTCTTTGTCGTTTTCGTTTACACGCAAATAAGTATATTCACTAGCCTGTAAAACTTCTGCAACTACTACTTTATGTTCGTTTGGATTACTCGAACTTTGATTCGATTGACATGATGAAAAATATACACCAAATACAATAATTAATGTTAAAAATATTATTCTCATTTTTTTAAAATTTATAATTAAACAAAATTAGTAAGAAATATTAAAATAGTTACATTTAAAATCTGTTGTTTAACACTCAACAAAACCTCATCTCTAACTCGTCCTCGTTTGAAACGAGGATGAGAGAGTCGGGGCTACTTTCTTCTTATTTTTAACTTTTTATTCGTAGGCACCCATTTTCAGTATATTAATTTCTTTTTCGGTTAAAAAACGCCACTGTCCGCGAGGCAGTCCTTTTTTAGTTAGCCCGGCAAAATAAACCCTGTCCAAACGAATTACTTTATATTCTAAATATTCAAACATTCGGCGAACTAACCTGTTCTGTCCAGAGTGAACTTCAACTCCTACCTGGCTTTTATCAACAGGGTCGGTATAATCTATTTCATCGGCTTTAATAAAACCATCTTCAAGTTCAACACCATTTTTTAAAGCGAGCATGTCGTCTTTTTTTATGTTTTTATCAAGAAATACATGATAAATCTTTTTCTTGTTCGAACGTGGGTGGGTGAGTTTTGAAGTTAAATCACCATCGTTGGTTAGTAAAATTATTCCTGTTGTGTTACGGTCGAGTCTGCCCACAGGCATAACGCGTTCGCGACAAGCACCACGTATTAATTCTAAAACAGTTTTTCTTCCT
>PCSS01000023.1 GCA_002771395.1 Bacteroidetes bacterium CG23_combo_of_CG06-09_8_20_14_all_32_9
AATTTTAAAATTCTGATATTATTTTTCAAATTTTTCGACTTTACGGACAGACTCTAAATAGTACTTGTAAGTTTAGTAATCAGTTATCGGTAATCGGTAATCAGTTATTAATTCAGAACTCATGATTTGAGACGAATTGTCAAAAATGATTCGCAAATATTTATTTAATTGCTTTTATATGATTACCAAATAGCCATATCGCTAAACATTTGTACGATAACAATATAACCATATAACAATTTTGAACAATTTATCAAAAAGTAGTTTGCGATTGCATTACCGAAAAATTGATTAGATCACGAGTTCTGGAGTCTGTCTGTAATATCAATCTTTTTCATTTTAAGGTATAAGGAAATAGGGAATAAAGTGAACCCCTTATACCCTATACCTTATACCTGAAATATCAAATTTTAAAATTCCGATATTATTTTTCGATTTTTTCGACTTTACGGACAGACACTAATGAGTTCACATTTGTATAACCGAATTGAAAAACGAATGTTTACACGGTTAGATATAGTTAAAATATGTTATTAAACATATTCACTAATAAAAATTAATTATTATCTTTGCAAAAATAACATCAACTTATTCAACAAGAATAACAATATGGCAAGAGTTAAAGGAGCAATTGTAATTGACATTGAAAGATGCAAAGGCTGCAGCGTTTGCATACCTTCATGTCCGCAGGACGTTATACAATTATCAAAAGAAGTAAACAGAAAAGGGTATCAATATGCATATATGGAAATACCTGATGCCTGCACGGGTTGTACAAATTGCGCAATTGTATGTCCTGATGGTGTAATTACAGTTTACCGTACTAAAGTTGAAGCATAAAAATTAATTGAATAAAAAGAAAACGATGGGCGAATTAAGATTAATGAAAGGAAACGAAGCGATAGCCGAAGCCGCTATAAGAGCCGGTACAGATGCGTATTTCGGTTATCCAATAACTCCGCAATCGGAAGTTATAGAATATTTAATGGAACATAAACCTTATGAAACAACCGGGATGGTTGTATTGCAAGCCGAAAGCGAAATTGCTGCAATAAATATGTGTTATGGGGGAGCATCATGTGGCAGAATGGTAATGACATCATCATCCAGCCCGGGAATAAGCTTAAAAATGGAAGGTATTTCATACCTGGCGGGTGCAGAATTACCCGCTCTTATTCTTAATTGTGTAAGAGGTGGACCTGGGCTTGGCGACATTCAACCCTCTCAAGGCGATTATTTTCAAGCCACAAAAGGAGGCGGGCATGGCGATTACAGATTGTATGTTCTTGCACCTTCATCGGTTCAGGAAATGTGCGATTTTGTAAAAACAGGTTTCAAAATGGCATTTAAATATCTTAATCCGTGTATGATATTAAGTGATGGAGCTATTGGACAGATGATGGAAAAAGTAGAACTCTTTGACCCTGTTCGCCGCCGTACCCCCGAAGAAATTGAAAAACAATGCCCTTGGGCGACTATTGGTAAAAAAACCAATCGTGAACGCAACATCATTACCTCGCTTATACTTGACCCTTATGAACAGGAAAAACATGTAAAAAAACTTAAAGCCAAATACGATAGAATGCAAAACGAAGACGTTCTCTTCGAAAAAATTCAATGTGATGATGCCGAGTTTGTTATCGTAGCCTATGGTTCCAGCGCACGTATTTCTCAAAAAGCGGTTGATATTGCACGTAGCCAAGGTATCAAACTTGGGCTTTTCAGACCTATCACACTTTTCCCATTTCCATCAAAAGAACTTAACAAATTAAGCAAACAGTTAAAAGGAGCATTATCGGTTGAACTAAATACTGGTCAAATGGTTGAAGATGTTAAACTTGCCGTTGAATGCAAAATACCTGTTTACCATTTTGGAAGATACGGCGGAGTAATTCATACTCCTGATGAAATATTAAATGTTATAAAATCTAAATTTATAGGAGTGTAATCGTATGGAAATTAAAGATATAATAAAACCCGAAAACATTGTTTACAAAAAAACAAAACTTTTTACAGATAAACCCTTGTCGTATTGTCCAGGTTGCGGACACGGAACTACACATCGGCTAATTCTTGAAGTTATAGAAGAAATGAATATTCAGAGCGAAACCATTGGAATTTGTCCGGTTGGATGTTCGGTTCTTGCTTACGAATTTATGGATATTGATATGCAGGAAGCATCTCACGGTCGTGCACCTGCTCTTGCAACTGCTGTTAAAAGATTAATGCCCGATAAATTTGTTTTTACTTATCAGGGCGATGGCGACCTTGCTGCAATTGGTACTTGTGAAACTATTCACGCATGCAACCGCGGTGAAAATTTTACTATCATTTTTATTAACAACGGCATTTACGGAATGACGGGGGGACAAATGGCGCCAACAACTATTCCGGGAATGAAAACATCTACCTGCCCTTATGGTCGCGATGTCAAAATTATGGGAAATCCATTAAAAATAACCGAACTTGTTGCACAATTACCCGGCACTTACTTTGTTACCCGTCAGGCAGTACACACACCAAATGCAGTTCGTAAAGCTAAAAAAGCTATTCGTAAAGCCTTTGAATATCAAAAGTTAAACAAAGGCATTTCATTTGTTGAAATAGTATCAAATTGCAATTCGGGATGGAAAATGACTCCAAACCAAGCCAATAAATGGATGGAAGATAATATGTTTGCTTTCTTTCCACTTGGCGATATTAAAGTTCCGCAATTAGAAAAAGTTTAAATCATTTAAAAAATTTTAATAATGACAGAAGAAATTATTATAGCCGGATTTGGAGGCCAGGGTGTGCTTTCAATGGGTAAAATTCTTGCCTATTCCGGAATTATGCAAAATCAGGAAGTTAGCTGGATGCCATCCTACGGTCCTGAAATGCGTGGAGGCACTGCAAACGTAACCGTTATTCTGAGTAATGAAAGAATAAGCTCACCTATTGTGAATGAGTATGATACAGCTATCATTCTTAACCAGCAATCAATGGATAAATTTGAAAAAACTGTGAAACCGGGTGGAATGTTATTTTACGACCCAAACGGAATAACTCATCACCCTTCAAGAAAAGATATTAGTATTTATGCTGTTCAAGCTACTGACGAAGCTAATAAAATGGGCAATAACAAAATTTTTAATATGATAGTATTAGGCGGATATCTGAAAATTAAACCTATAGTTCTCATGGAAAATGTAATTAAAGGATTGGAAAAATCTTTGCCAAAACGACACCACAATTTAATTCCAGAAAACAAAATGGCAATTCTAAAAGGAATGGAAATAGTTAAAAAAAAATAGATTAACTACCGAGGCAGCTTTTTTTATAACTATACTGCGAGCGGGATAAATTTCCGCATTTTGAATAATTAAAAACCTTATTTTTTTCTGATAACCTTAGGCTCTGTAAATAAATAAAGTGGATAAATGGATTGTAAAGACATATTAATTTTTTGAATTATTATCCCACCGAAGTACGAAAAAAATATTCACC